>JBNJGO010000001.1:0-20620 GCA_051819745.1 Nanobdellota archaeon
ACCAGAGCCTGCGAATTTGGCACATACACATCAACCAACCTTTGCGTAACTCTATCAAAGAAATTCAGGCATTTAAGATCGGAATAATCATTTCGCACACTATTAACAATCCTTTTCACACCGAACATCCGTCCAAACACTCTTCCAAACAGATTCGCGTGTATCAGATACGTATCAAGCACTTCCGGCCGTTCTCGTCTCAACACCTTCCTGAATCTCAGGATGACCTTGCACAAGTTGAATCTCTTCAAACCCAGATAATACACTCGAACGCCCTTCTCCTCTAACACCTTGCCAGTATCATCATCATCGGTCAGACTGACAACAAACACCTCAAACGAAACGCGAGGCAACACCTTCAAGAGATGATTCTCCGCCCCTCCTGTCCCCAATCCTGTTATCAGCACACCGAGTTTCATTTGTATAACTCCTTATACTCTTTTTCCAGCTTCTCCCAATCGAACTGCTTGATCTTGATCTTTGCAGCCCGTCCCATTTTCTTGCGCAGTTTCTTCTCCTTTAGCTTCTCAACCGCCTCAACGAACTCCTCGACCGTTTCTATCGTGCACAAGAATCCTTCCTTTCCATTTTCAACCAGATCGGGAATGCAGGGCGTATCCGTTGAAACAATCGGCTTTCCCGCTTGCATCCCTTCCATGACAATGCCAGGCAATCCCTCACCGCGACTCGGCAGGAACACGACATCGCTTGCCTTCAACAACCCTGGAATATCCTTTCGCCAGCCTAAAAACACCACTTGCTCGCTGACATGAAACTCCCTGCTCATCCGCTCGTACTCTTTTCGCTTCGGCCCTTCGCCTGCCAGAACGAGCTTCACGCCATCAACGTATTTCACAGTCTCGAGCATGATGTCAATCCCTTTTCGTGGAACGAGTAATCCTGCATAGAACAACATGATCTCATCATCAGCAACCTTCAGCTTCTTCCTGTCAGCTGGTTTCACCTTCTCGAACTGCTTGTCATCAACCCCTGTGGGTATCACCTTGATATTTCTCTCTTTCACGCCCGCTTTACGTGCAAACGGCACCAAGCTCTCACCATACAGATGGATCTTATCCGGCACTCCGAAGACAAACCATCCTTTGAGCTTGTAAAATAGCTTGAACAACTTATCAACGACCTTTCCTGCTGAAAAAGACAATCCGGGAAACGTATCGCAACTCATTACGAGCCGTTTTTTAGGAAAGAACAGTTTGCAAACGGTGATAAAGAAGGTGTTCAGATAGAAAAAAGTCCACATGTGAATCACATCGTTCTTTCGAAACATCTTACAAACATTGATAAAGAACATAGGGCTTATCGGGATGGGCCATTCGAAATTTCCTGGCAGGCTCACCGCCCAGTACGTATACACTCGTGCGTTCTCGAGCTTCTTTGTGTGATGCAGTTTCATATCTTTAGAAAACGGGTTGATGGGGAGTAAGGCCGAGACCGTATTATCCGAGCTGAAGCGTTCGACCAATTCTGAAAGTGGTCGCTTGACCAGAAATGTCGGATTGACATAACCCAGTTTCATTTTCTCCTCAGTTTATGCCCTATCATCTTGAAAAACACGTTCACTGCTTGCTTCACTCCTCCGTGTCCTTTCGCGAGCGTCTCTTCATTATACTCTATAATGACTGGCACTTCCTTGTATCGTAATTTATTTCGTTTGATTTCAGCAATGATTTCTGAAGCGTGCTCCATCCGGTTGCTTCGTATCCGTATCTTTTGTCCTGCTCTATTGCTTAAACACCTGTATCCATTGTGCGCGTCTGTCAGCTTAACCCCATAAAACACCCATTGTACGATAACCCCTATCTTGAGCGTGAGCTTTCTCATAAAAGGCATTTTCGTCCTTTTATCTAGAAACCTGCTTCCAATGGTAATATCTGCTACTCCTTGCGCTACTGGTTCTATCATCGCAGGAAGGTCTTCAACGCGGTGCTGGCCGTCTCCATCAAAGGTTACGATGTAAGAATATCTTTTCTTGACAGCATACCTTATTCCATCTCTCAGCGAAGCCCCCTGTCCCTTGTTGGTCTTGTGTTTGATAAGCACTGCTCCTTTCTCGAGGTATGGTTGTGCTCGCTTGACAGTCTTGTCTTTTGACGCGTCATCAACCACGATTAAGTTCGTGTATCCTGCTGTTATCAGCTTGTCAAGAACGTTTGCTATGTTGTTCTCTTCATTATATGCTGCGATGACAATCGCAGTTTGTTTTTTGATGTCTTGTTTCATCCTATTATCCTTTGTTAAATCACTCTTTTTAAAGCGTTGTGAATTATTCTTCCAGACAGTTCCAGGTCACATTCCACGTCGAGATTTTTGCTCCGGTCACTTGTCTTCGCTCATCAAACTTCTCGAAGCATTCGCTTCCTTGTCCGTCAAGATAGAATAGTTTGGTGAACGTGCTTGTCGACAACTTAGGATCGCTTGCTATAATCTGATCTCCTGTGAAGATAAGCGAGAATTGTAGTTGACTGTCATCATACGTTTTTTCTTTCACAGTGTTATTTTCGACATAGACAAAACTTTCTGGTCGAACAATTTCTTCTTGTGCTTGCAAGCTCACATCGTAGGTGTCAGTATTCACTTCTAATTGTGCGGTTCCTTCGCCCAGTCTCATCTGACAAATAGTAGTTGTGTTATCTTGTTCTTGGCACTGTCCTTCTCCCATGTAGCTTGGCCATGGTGCTATCCAATCGTTCGCTTCAGTCGATTGGATTTCATAGTAATATTTGCTTGCCCTATTTTGATCCAGGCCGAACTCGTCTTGTAGGACTTGAATTCCTTCTCCTTGAGGTAGTGTTGAGACTTGTTGGTACATTTCAGCACGGTCGAAATCCCAGCTTCCGAAATGAGCCCACACTCCTGACTTGCCAACCATATCTTCTGATGTGATATAGTAGTTTTCTGGTGGTGTGCAGTGTGTATATGTCATCACATGCTCTGTTTGTTCCTCTGTCAAACCATTACTGACCAATGTATCTTTTGCATCTTCGCTTCCCATAACTACAATTTCATTAAGAACATCAATGCTTTTTCTCGTATCATTATCTAAATATTCGTTGAGTACATAGAACGCGTTGTTGTTTCCACAATCAACCATACGAAGTATTCCTACAGCGTGCTGTTCATCTTCTACTGCAATACTTTTTCCAACCCAGTATGCCATGTGCTTATCCTGTCCTCCACCGTCAAAGGTAACGCGCCGGTCGGCTACAGTGATAAATTGGTGTCCGAAGTCCCACCATGAGTTGATAATGCTATCTTGTGGTGTTTCTTCTTTGATTTTGGTCAGTGTATTCCACCACGCGTCATTCATCGATGGTATTTCGTGTTGTGATTGCGTGTGCGCGGCACTTATCGGTTGGATGAACAGTAGTGCTAGTATGATAATCGAAATCACTTTGACTGCCATTGTATTGATTTCTTTTTCTTTTTCAGCCCATCGTCCAATCCATTTATAGAGCGTTCCTGCAAACACTCCAAACGCGACGGTGAATGCTGGCACGAGTAGCAAGTTGAACCTGACTCCTCGTGTTGCTGCAAACATCGTTATGACAAACCATGCGATGAGGATGAATGCGAAACGGAAGTCTTTTTTTCCGTTCTCATCTCGTTTGAATATTGTAAATATGATCCCGGCAACAGCTGTTAAAAACAACAGCGTCCCTCCCATTTGCGATATCGTTTCAGGGATTGTTGCTGGATTGAGCTCTGCAACTGTTGTTTTGATGTTAGGCCATAGTGTTGTCACTGCCACGTCTTTTAGTGCAATATATTTGAATGGTGATATCAGTCCATTCCAGAACGCATTAAATCCTTTGAATAGCGTGATAAATCCTATTGTTGATAGAGCGTATGCGCCTCCGGTATAGAGTGTCTTG
The DNA here is from genome assembly GCA_051819745.1 of Nanobdellota archaeon. Lineage (GTDB taxonomy): Archaea > Nanobdellota > Nanobdellia > Woesearchaeales > SKGA01 > SKGA01. The sequence continues at coordinate 3,894 of JBNJGO010000001.1, forward strand.
AGAACTGTTTGGTTTGTGAAGATGTGTTTGATATCTTTTCGATTCACAATAAGTAAATAAATTAGATATGCTATCACTCCTGCCCCGATAATATAGAAGATGAAAAACCACCTCCACACGAGAGCGAATACTGCTGTTGCTATTCCTGCCCCGATTGAAAATCCTATTTTTCGTTTCAAGTCCTTGCTTTCAAAGGCGATCAGAAACAACCATGTGATTAGAAGCGGGAATAAGACGTTATAAGGGTCTGTATCCGAAAATCCTCCCACTGTTCGTGAAAGGAATACGTGGTGTATGGCAAGAAGTGAACTGGCGAAAAACCCTCCTATGTTTCCTGCAAACATCCGTCCGATGAAAAATGCTGGTATGATGGCGAGTGCTGATATGATGATAGGTACATAAAATGCCGATCGTAATATGTCTGTATTTCCAAACCAAGAGCTTACTTTATGCACGCTAACAATCACCCAATCGTGAAGGCCCATGTTTGCACTTCTACCAATCGGCGCTAGCCGTTGTCCATCCCAAGATTGTTCTTTTGAAAAATTGTTATCAAAATCAGCATCAATCACTCGTTGTGGTGTACCATATTCTCCACCAATATATTCTGTTCCTGCATGACCATATTCATAATAATTTTGTGCGTGTCTGAGATAATAATACGGGTCTATTGCCAGAAGGTATGTTTGGTTATTGTCGTTTTGTAATCGTGATTTGAATTGGCTTGCTAGCATTTCTTTTTGGCTGTCAATCACATCCTGTTGGCCTGCATAGGCATTTTCATATTCCTTGTTCACCTCTGATTGTAATTGTTGTGGTGGCAAGTTTGGATATTGTTGTTGTAATTGTGCTTGGATATTGCTTTTCACTTGGTTCTCGACAGAATCCTCCGCCCATTGCTCTGTAATCGGTAGGTGTGCTGGATACATCCGAAAGAAGATCGATAATCCGATAGCGATGATGAGAAGCGCACTAACGATTAGTGTTTGGTTGATGCGTTGTTGTTTTGAAGTGTTCTTGTGTGGATCGTGTTTTTTTCCGTGACCTGCCATAAATACCAATTCCTTACTTTTTGAGAATATGTGTGAGTTCCCTGGCTAGCGTCCATAATCCTGTATTTATATAATTTTCTCCATATTTTATACTATTCTTGTTTTTCCTGTCAGGAGTTTTGCCAAGCTCATCTTCCAGTACGTGGTGTTATTACTTAATCTCCATAGTAGCCGTAGAGCATCTTCTCGACTTTCTCGGCCGAGCAAATCAGTGTGTTGTTGTCCTGCCTTGATGAATCTATCCCATTCTTTATCGCTGAAATTGTTCGTGATGTTATGCACTAGGAAATGACTGTAAAGATTCGCGTTCAATCCAGTCATATTGCGGTGTTGTATTGTGTTTTCTACCGCTTTCATTCCGGGGATGATTCCTCCTCCCGTGGTGTTTTTAATGTGTCCTCCAGCATCTCCTAGCAGTCGCGCAGTCGTGTTGTTTCGTGTTATTGTATTTTTCTTTCGAGGATCATACAGGGGGATGGGTCCGTGTTGAGTGTCAATGATTGTTCCTTTGCCCTTGATAAACGCGTCAAATTCTTTTTTTGTCCCTGCTATCCCTATGCGAACAATACCCTCTCCTTCAGGAATTTCCCACCCGTACGTTCCAATATGAGGGTAGAATCGTATTGTCTCGCTGTCATCTTGTGTTTTCACTCTCGCTTGCCACCCCATCATAGTATGTTGTTTTTTAAGTCCGAAGACTTTTCTCACCCGTGAATGAGGTCCATCTGTTCCGTACAATTTGGTTGTGTTTATCCGTTTTCTCTCGCCTTCTTTGTTGAAATAATGGTTGTTTCCTTCACTAGAGCGGTATCTTGCTTTTGTCAGGATGGTGCTTCCCGCGTTGAGTGCTCTATCATATAGTATGTTTTCAAACAAAGTATTATCGATGACGATATTGTGTTGTTGTTCAATTTCAAGCGAGGATTGCGGTCCTTGAATGATTGTTCGCTGTGGTGTGTTTAATCTGATTTTTGCAATCTCTTTTGGTGTGAGAAATTGTTTGAGCGAGTCAGTAACTAATCCGGCACACTGAGGTGCACTACCAATATTTGCTTTTGATTCTAGAAGGGTGCTTTCAGGCAGTTTGCTTGCGAGATATAGTCCTGTCGGTCCTCCTCCAACAATCAAGGGCGTGTTCATAGTGGTTTGTTTTCAATCTCTGCTTTTTAAAACATATGAAAGACGAACGCATCGTTTTTTTTGTTTTCATTAAAAAGGAACAACAAATCAAAACATTTATATATTAAGTTGCACCTCTAAAGTAGTGATAACTAAGTCTTTATAAATAGGTGATTATTAATGACATCAAAATTACTCACAGCAGGCATTACGTTGGTTTCTCTCTTATCAGCATATTCTGCTAACGCACAATTATTCAAAAAAGACGCCGAGACGTCTCCTGATGAAATTGTGGAACCTATCAAGAAATCATGGGATATTGTCGATATAGAATCTTCAAAAGGGTTCTCTGAAGATTACGTTGATTCGAAAGGTCTTACCTTTACTCTCGATCCTGCAAAAGACATGCAAAAAGATTCCACTTTAGCATATATTGCACAGCGTGGAGATCATAAACGAGGTTCTCCTGAACGTATTATTTCTTTTGATAGACAGTTTGAAGACAATAATTACACTGTGTTTTTCGTTCAATATGGCGGTTCCTCAAGATTCACACAACCATTAGGTGAGTTTGTCGAGCAGACAAGCCCTGTTGAGAAAACGGGCAATCTCTTGAATTCATTTCGACTGATTGATAATAATTATGATATTACTTCAACGATTATTGATTCTTTGTTTGTCGGTTCTAAAGAATCCTCTCTTGCTTTTGAGGAATTTGCCGACAAGTATTCTGGCAATCAAGAATTTGAAGTTCGCGAGTTCCAAGACATCGCCCAAGATACTGCGGGTCTTAGTGAATTCATCTCCACTTACCGCTCTGCTCGCGGATTAGGTGGTGTAAATACTGTTTCTGTATCTCAAAACGAACATACTGTTTCAGTTTCTGCAGATGTTGATATGTATGATTTGGTTGTCGTTCCTACAACAACAGTCTTGTCAAAGGGTGCTCCTTCAGCTCTCAAAAAAATCGCTTTTAACGAAGTGACATATGAGATGCAAGATCAGTTGGATGAAAAAACAACATCTCTACGTTCGGCTAATGATTCCATTAAAGAATTAGTGTTTTCTTATGATTCTCTTACAAATAGAGTAGATAGTCTTGAAAATCTAAAATTGCCTTCAGCATATAATGACACAATTTCTTATTTGCGCAATATAAATAGTGAGTTGCAACAGGAAAATGATTCTCTCTATCAACAAAACGACCACCTTGACAAAGGCATGCAGTATTATGAGTTAACTTATACTTCGCCTGATTCTACCATTTCACACCCTCAAGCAATGGATTCTATCAACACACTAAACACTATTATCGATAGTTATCGCTCTGATTCAACGCCTGTCGTTGATTCAGTTGGTTTTCAAACTGACACAACATACACTAGTGATACTATCTCTTCCAAGCCGATTTCTCAAGACAGTACTTCGCTTCCAGTACAAAACAAGTCTTCTGATCTTGAACAAAAATCGAGCTCGGATTCGACAAAACAAGATGGTTTCAATCAGGATTCATATTGGTAAATCAAATCAAAACATTTATATATGTGAAGCCACTCCTCAATAGTAACAATTAATTGTTATACACTTATATCATCAAAAAGATGGATACAAAATGGCCAAAAAAAGAAAGAAAATAGAATTGTACTTACCTTCAATCTCTTTGTCTAAAAAGCAAAAAAGCACTCTTAAAACTGGTGCTATTGTCCTAGCTTCTTCTATAATAGTGGGTGCGAGCGCATATCAAATTGCAAGACACTCTCTTGAAGATAATGTTCATCAAAGTGTCCGTGAAGATGTTCAGACTGAAATGAATAACAAAAACACTCTCATTGATATACAATATGGTATTATGGATTCGTTATACACTGAAAATACTGCTTTAGAACACGATCTTTCAGCACTCGAAAAAGGTTTCACGGCGCAAAACAACGCAGTATCTTATCTTCTTGATAATGGAATATTCAAGGAAAGTAAATCCTCTTCCATTGATTCAACACTATGTGGTGTGTCCTCGAAAACACCTTCGACATTCGCTTCAGAGTATGCTAACAGCGTGTTGTTTTCAACGCCTGATTCTGCATTGACATTCGATGGTTCTTCTTACACTACCGCATCTGACTTATTTTTTAACAGTCTATTCACCTCTACAAATGAGACGAGCTGTCCGCCAAACAGTCTTCAAGGTCATATTTTAGAAAATGTTCTTGGAGTTCAAACCCCTTCAGATGATATTTCAGATCAAACATCTTCATCCCGACCACTTACTCCTTCAAAAAAATCTTCCTCTACTGGTTTATCACAATCATCTAACACTTCAAATGATGGTACTGGGACTTCCTCAAATTATAATAGTCCTGCAACAAATAACGATCGCCCAGAAAAACAATCTCAAACTACTTTAGAAGATAGTGCTAATGAATTTTCCGATTATTACGAATCACCAAACAATTACACTTCACACTCCACTCCATCACCACAATATACAACTGACGAAAAGTCATTTGCTCAACATAGTTTTGAGCAATTTGATTCGGCTGGTTGTTATGATTCGTTTAAGGATAGAAAAGGAGGCTTATTTAATCACGAAAAATCTAGCTCTCCTGAGTCCTCGACGACAACAACTGCTGATTCGCCACAATATCAATGGTGTGGTGGGTGCGATGAGTAATTACAACAAAAAAATGAAAATACTATATTTATGTATAAATGGAGGATTGATGTAAATGAATAAAAAATGGTTACTACCCCTTGCGTTCCTAGCTTCAAGTTATGCTTTTGGACAACAAGCGGAAAAAGGACAACAAGGAAAAGATTTTAATGACTTCTCTTCAGAAGAACGAAATGACTATCTTGAGCAAAAGCTCAAAGATGGTAATTATTTTGGTTTAATCCAAGAAGAAGTTGATTTATATAATTCAAAAGATACTACTAAACAAATTTCCTTGGATGTTGCTAAAGAAACCGCTAACGAGTATATTTCAGCTATCGCAGATGATTCAACTCGATTTGAGATAACATCACATTTTGAAGTTCCTGATTCAACGGCTTGTCTTGAAGAAAAAGATTCTGAACTCAAATTCAATTATGTACGTGATACTACTCAGGGAAGAGATGCTTCTGCTGGAAGCCAACGAGCTCGCCCTGCAATTGAGATTACCGACATGGATTATAAACTTCATCCTAACGAAAGACGGCTTGGTCAATATATGAATGAAAATAATATTTCCGTTTCAGACCCTGCGCTTTTTGATATTATTCAACAAGCGAATAAGAAAGTTGGTAATTATGAATCCGATTCAACTGAAACTGAAGACTCAGCACGAACAACTAGATCATATCAGATGATGGTTGGTTTTGGGGCTGGTTCTGCTAATCAAAAAACATTTGGTTCAGTAACACTTGGTACCCGTCTTGCTGACTTTGGTGATTGGAATATGAATGCATCAATTACAGGTTATATTGGCTCTGGAGTGTCTGAAGAAGTGACTTCAACAGAAACTGAAGATATGGAAGTTCGCCCAATCATGGACGGTCAAGCTTATTTTGGTAAAGAACGTTCAACAACCACTTCAGGTGTTGAAACGAACACTCTTTACGGTGACGCTTCGATTACTTTTGAAAAAGAGCTAAACAATGGTTGGGGTGTTTATGCTGGACCACAAATGATTGTTGGTAGTGAATCGTATAAAGGACAAACTACTCAAGAGTCTGCGACCAATTATTATGGTTCAACGCCTGATAATATGACTGCTTCCGGTCAAGAAGTTGATCCTGAAACATCTTTTAACCAAGATGACTTCCAATTGAAAGTTGGTGGTGGTCTTGAAGCAGGTCTACGTTTCGATCACGTTTCTGTTTCAGGTAATGTTGGCATGTATGATAATAACATGACCTTTGGTGGTTCGATTAACTATCATTTTGGTGGGCCTAAAGAATAGGTCTTTTTTTTTATTTAATTTATTATATTAATAATTAGTAACAAATTATTTGGGGGAAACATAATGAAATACATTACATTACTTGCCGTGTTCATGTCGCTTTTTATCTTAGTTGGTGGTATGGGTTCTGCATTTTCAATTAATAGTCCTATTGACCAAGCAGTGCAAGGTGTTTCTTCAATAGTTGGTTTTGTTTCAGGTATATTCGGACCTTCAAACCCGACTCCTGTTGCAGTTACCGCACAAGCTACTGTTGAACCTACTCCAATCCCGCCTAATTTTGCAACGGCGAGGATTTCAATGCCTCAAAGCGTGCTTGTTGGTGAGGATGTGACTATTAGTGGTTCTAATTCGACTGGTGCATATCATTCTGCTATTGATTCTTATCATTGGACTATTGACGGATCTCAATATTCTGGTGAAGTTCTCAACCTCTCATTTCAACAAACCGGGGTTTATGATGTTGAATTGTTAGTTGTTGATGATTATGGAAAGTCTGACACTCAAACGAAGCAACTCACGGTAGCTACACCATCCCAATTATCGATTGATGTCCCATCTTCTGCACTTGTTGGTTCGACCGTTCAGTTTTTCAATTCTGTTCAGACTTCGGCTGGCGTTTCTATTGTTTCATATCAATGGACAATAACAACTCCTGCTGGTACTGTACTAGATACACAAACAGGTAGCGTGTATACTGGATCGTTTGATCAAACTGGTAATCTTCAAGTAACTCTTTCAGCAACAACTTCAACCGGTCAAGTCATGACTGCATCTGACTCAATCTCTATTGTTGAACAAGATGTTGATATTAGTGATTTCAGTCCTGAAGATGGTCTTAAGCTTATGTCTTACACCGTCTATGGTTCTGATGTTGAAACCATTACTGCTGACGAGTTTTTTGTTGTAAACGCTGATGTGAAAAATTACATCGATCAAGATCTTGATGGTGTTCGATTGATTTTTTCAATTCCCGAACTTGGTTTAAAGTATAAGAGTGGTGGAATTTCTTTAGATGCTGGTGAGCGAAAAACAATCAGCATTCAAAGAATGGCACCCTATGATATTCAACCAGGTATTTATTATCCTCGATTCACCCTCTCTGATGATGAAATTCGAAGAGTGAAATATGGTTATCTTGAGGTGATAGAGGAAAATTGAAAATTACTTCCGAAAGGAAATAACAAGTAATTTTCACTGAAAAATGGTATTATTTCGAAAGATTTAAATACGTTTTTCAAAATCTACCTTTTACAAGGTATGATTTATAATTGTAAAAAATTCAAAAATTAAGTATGGAGGATTAAGAATGGTTAATAAAAAATGTACAGGATTGTTCGCGATCGCACTTTTAGTCGTATCGCTCCTTAGTGTTGGTTTTGCTTCAGCAAGCGTTATTGACGCCGAAGTAGAATATATCAAAGTTGATGGTGAAATGCACGACCCTTATGATGTCTCTGATGATGTCCTTGAAGTGGATCGTGGTCAAGAATTACCTATCAAAGTAAAAATAAAAGCTCTTGAAAATCTTGAAGATGTTCAAATAACTGCAAAAATTTCAGGATATCAATACAGTCAATACGAGCAAGCTGATATTTTCCAAATGACAAATACTTTTGATTTGGATCAAGGTCGTGTTGATTACAAAGAATTGACTCTGCGAGTTCCAACAAAAACTGAAACTGGCGATGTCAAACTTAGAATTGATGTTGAAGATAAAAATAGTAACACATATCATAAAGAATACAATCTTGACATTCAAGGTATTGAAGACAGTGATGCTGTTGTAATCAAACAAGCAACTCTTAGTCCTTCAAACACTGTAAATGCAGGACGTGCTCTTTCATCTCTTGTTCGTGTTGAAAATATCGGAGAAGATGATCTTGATGATGTTACGCTTACTGTAAGTGTTCCAGAACTTAACATTCGAGATGTTGAAACTCTTGATGAACTTGAAGTAGATGAAAAAGAAACATTTGAAAAAATCTTACTGCGATTCCCTAAAGAAACAACTGCAGGCGCATATGATGTTAAATACACTGTTGCTTTTGATGAGTATGAATCTACAACAACATATGACACGGTAACTGTCAAAGCAGCTGAAATCGAATCTGCTCAAGAAGATGACGTTCAAGAATCTGTTATCACTCTTCCTCACAGCAAACAAGTAGCTCGTGATGAAACTGGCACTGTTTATCCTATCGTTGTCCAAAACAACGCTGACGAGGATAAAACATACACGTTTGATGTTTCCGGAGTTAATGATTGGGGTATGGCTTCATTTGATCCTAGTTCAACAGTAACTGTTGCGCCTGGAGAAAGTGAGACTGCTTACTTGTATGTATCCGCAGATGATTCTGCTTCAGCAGGTGAAAAAGTATTCACTTTAACTATGAATGCTGGTTCAGAGCAAAAAACCGTTCCTCTCACTGCAATCGTCAGTGAAGATGATAACTCTGGTTTACAAAAAGCTCTAGAAATCGGTCTAATCGCACTCGTTATCGTACTCATCCTTATCGGTTTGGTTATCGGCTTTAACAAGCTTCGAGGATCAAAAGATGATGAGTTTGACAGCGAAGATGACGATGCAAAAACCTATTATTAGAATAGGTAATTTTTTATTTTTTATTTTATTATTAATTTGTTTTTAATGTTTTGCTATATATACAGGTGATGTTCATGACTACAAGAAACCATTCACAATTCCTTTTTATCATATCATTCTTATTTTTATCTCTAGTTTTATTTTCAGCTTCAGCAAATGCAGAAGATATTATTAGTGTTAACACCTATGGTGTAAGTTCTGATTTTCAAATGAGTGCTGATACGAAAGTATTATCTGCATGCGAATGTTCTACTATTTCAGAATCGCTTCGTGTCGTCAATCAAGGTACGACTGCTCTTCGCATCACACTGGAAAGCAATCGTGATTACGTACTGTTTGCTGATGACAGTTTTGTTATTAATCCTGGTGATACTAAAGACATTCAAGTCTACATTAAAGCACCTTGTACTGCTCTTTCCGAAGATACAATCACTATTAAAGGTACATCTTCATCTGGAAAAGTTGAAGCGTTCACCCAAGAAGTATTATTTTCTAACTGCCAAAATTTGAAAGCAACCCTTCCAAATAGCAGTATTTCAACAGGTGTTTGCGAGCCATTCACTTCAGTTGTTTCTATAGAAAATGTTGGTTCATTTAAGGAAACATATGAAGTTTCTATCAATGATTTCGAAAAATATGCTACAATGAGTGCGCAAGAAGTTGCTATTGCTCCTGGTGAATCAAAAGACGTGTTTGTCTACTATTCCCTTCCTTGTGATATTTATGGTGAGTATTCTCTTGATTTTGATGTTTTTGCTCTTAAGAATAATCGTGAAACTACCATAACTCAACAACTTTCCATTCCAAAAACACACACTGCTGAAGTTTCTTTAACAGGAGATTTTGATATTTGTCAAGAGGACATCTCTCGAGATGATATTTTGTTCTCATTCACTAATCAGAATAATTTCACCGATTCTTATCGTCTAAAAACAGATTCTCCTTCTTTTGCAGATGATGGCTTTGGATTATGGCATACTATCTTCGGAAAAAAAATAATTTTAGCTCCAAACGAATCATTCAATCAAGTTATCGAACTTTCCAACCTTGATTCTGTCAAGAAAGGTTTGTATCCTATTGAATTTTCAGTAACTTCTCTTAATGGTGATGTTACAGATATTGTACGTGAGAATATCTCTGTTGCTGATTGTCATGATGGAAGTTTAACACTCCATGATGTTCCAGAAACATTCTATACTTGTGAAGGTGACAGTGTTTCAAAAGGTATTGATGTCCATTCAACTGGAACTCAAGAGAGTCGTTTTGACCTCGTATTAACTGCACCTAACATGTTATCTGTTGAAAATAAGACCTTGTTCTTATCATCGGATGAAAGTTATGTGACTTCTCTTCAAGGAATTGTTTCAAACGATTCTAATGAATATCCGATAACTCTCGACCTCCACACAAAAGGTGGTGTTGTTGACTCAGAAGAATTCACTTTTGTTGCAGATTCTACATCAACATGTTATGGTATTTCAACAACAGGGTTATCTGAAAAGATGACTTATGATCAGGATAATGTCGGTCTGACTTTTAAAAACGAAGGTACTAGACACGGAACATATGTAGTATCTCTTGAAGATGCGTCTCCTGCGCTCGAGCTTGAAAACACTTCTATTTCGCTTGATGTAGGTCAAGAACTTCCAGTGACACTTTCAGTAAATAAGCCACTTCTCTTATCTGCTAATGAGACAAGTAGCGATCTTATTGACACAGTTCTTCATGGAACTCTTGTTATAGAACATCAAGGATCTTCATATACTGTTTCACAACCACTTACTGTAGAAATTGTTGATCATAGCATATGGTATAAAGCATGGACTGCGTTCTCATCGCAATCTCCTTGTAGAATAACCTTTGAACTATTGGCTCTTGCTTTCATAGTTTCACTTATTACTATGTTTGCTAGAATATCTTCCTCAAAAACCCATTTTGCTCCTCGTTGGAAATGGTTGATTGCGGGATTACTTGCTGTAGTCATAGCTCTTATTGTTGCGAGTACTGTTTTCGGCCCTGTATCTAAAGACACGTTTTACACCTCGCACAATCTCTCTTCAGATAACTTGAGTGTTATTTTGATGGAAGAAGATGGTCAAACTGTCGTTGATTATAACACTTATTTTTTTGATCCTGATGATAATATCGTCACGTATGGTGTTAGTGATCTCGATCAATCACTCCTTGACTTTAGAATAAATGGTTCAACACTCGAACTATTTGCTGGTAAAGAAGATTGGTACGGAACAACAAACATCGAGTTATATGTTATTGATGAGTATGGTGAGAATGTCTCCTCGACCGATCTTAGCGTGGAAGTTCTTCCTGTCGAAGATTATACCTTAATAGAATTTATTGATAGAGGTTGTCCTTACTTTAATGTAGGATTGTTATTGCTTATTGCTTTGGCAGTATTTTTTGCAGTGTCAATGAGAAAACGACCTGTTCGTAAGAACGGTTCTAAAAAATCTTCTTCCAAGAAGAAGTCTCGACCTGCGCAAATAATGTCCACAACAACTCCAAAAAAACAACAAGCAAAACAGAAATCTAAACAACCGAAAAATTCGACCTCAACAGTGAAGAAGGGTTCTTCAAAAAAATCCTCGCTTTCAAAACCTAAACGTGGTCGTCCTAAAAAGACTGCTTCCACAACCGGCAAGAAAAAAGTTTCTTCAAAGAAACAAACTTCTTCCAAGAATGCTAGTAAGAAGAAATCGAGTAAAAAAACTTCTGCAAAGAAGTCCTCGAAAAAATCTTCCTCTTCTAAAAACCCTGCTAAAAAAGCTTCTTCGAAGAAAAAACGAGGTCCTGGTCGTCCTCCAAAAAATTCTTTCGAGAAAAAAGATTAGGTGGTTTGCGAGTTATTTTTTTCTTTCTTTGTTCTTAGTTTTTCCTTAATAAATTCTCTTCTTTTTAATTCTTTCAAATAATCTATAAATTATAATACTAGTTTTATTTTCATGAAATCATACGCGCAACTAGTATTTTCAAAAAGTTCTTTAGCATCGTCAAGAAGTGGTCGTAAGTCTTTGAATCGTTGAGAAAAATGAGTGAGTATCAATTCTTTTGCTCCCGCTTCACTAGCGACTTGTCCTGCTTGGCGAGCAGTCATGTGCTTGTATTTTAATGCTTTCTCTTCATATTCTGAAGTATAAACTGCTTCGCTGATAAGAAGGCGTGCTGATAATGCAAGCTCATAACAGGCATTGCATAATTTTGTATCAAGAATAAAAGAGATGTGTTTTGCCGGGATTAGGGTTGATACTTCTTCAGGAGAAATTTTTCTCCCTTCAACTGTTATTGTTTTTCCTTGTTGTAATAGACCAATAGCGGGTCCTGGTTTAATATTATATTCGAGAATTTTTTCAGTATTTATTTTCCGATATTCTTTCCTGACAAAGCGAAATCCTAGACAAGGCACTGAATGTTCTAGATTGATAGCGTCGATTGTATAGTTGTCTCGTTCAATACATGTTGTCAGTTCTGGAGCATCAATTTCGATGATGTTAATATCGAGAGTGTGTTCAAACAGACAACTATTGATCATGTGGTTGAAATGTGTTTTTGAACCTTTAGGCCCTATGATTGTAATCGTTTTTTGTTCATCAGAAAAATGTCCTAATGTTTGAATGAGTCCGATGAGTCCTGACACGTGGTCGCCGTGCCAATGGCTGATAAGAATAGTTGTTATTTTTTGAGGATTAATATTAGCAAGGGATAGCTGTCGCTGAGTTCCTTCACCACAATCGAAAAGAATTCCTTCTCCTCGAAAATCAAGGTGTATTGATTGGACGTTGCGTTCTTTGGTAGGAACCATCCCCGAAGTTCCTAAAAAAGTGAGTTTCATATAAAGAAAAGATGTTCTTACGTTTATAAATTCTACGTCTATAATCGATTATCAATCAGAATGCAGATGTATTTTAAGACGTTTTTTTTACTCTTTGATATAATCAATGAACAATCCTTTGTATTCTTGTTTTGCAATACTGAGGCTTTTTTTAGTGAATTGTCCTGTTGTTAAGAATAAGCAAGGAAGGTCTTGTTGCTTTGCTTTTAAGAGTGCTGGAGCAAGATCTCCTTCGTTAAGTTTCTTTTTATTTTTTGCCAGTGCAAAAAATTCCATGTCTCCGATTGCACTATCAACGGTTATGATAAATTCGTATTCTCTATTTTTAGAACGTTGTTCTTGCCAGAGAATAGTGCACTTCTTAGTTGTGAAATATTCATTTATTTTATCAAGAAAAGGACTTGAAGAGAGTTGACTAAGGGTTTGTTCTTGTGTATTTGTATTAGGGTGTTGTGTTTTGTTTGTTGATTGTATTTTATCTAGTTGTTGTTGTCCTTTCCAGACAGTTGATTGTTCTTGTGGCGTGTTCTTATGTTCTTGATTGTTGTTTGTTGTTTCAGTTTTGTTTTCTGATGGTCTAACGGGCTCTTGTTGGGATTGTTCTTGTGGTGTTGTGCTTGTTGATTGTGTCGTGGCCTGTTCTTGAGATGTTTTATTAGGACTTGTTGACGTCGTAGTTTCTTTTGTTTCTTCAGGTGTTTTTGAATCCGATTGTGTGGTTGTGTTTGATTCATTGAATCTTTCTTTGAGAAGTTTCATCGCAGATTCTTCATCAATAAGGTAATATCTCCAGAAGAGTAATTTTCCATAAATAGTGTTCGCTTCAAATGGTTTTGCAAAGTCTTTTAGTTTTCGAAGACTAACTCTATAAAGAAGTTCTAGTGAGGCGTCTTGGAGTATTTTTCGAGATGAAAGTAATTCCAGCGTTCTACGATCTTTTGGATCAAGAAGATCTTTGAATTTCTCAAGTTGTGGTTCTTGTCCTGGAACGTAATATAGTGGGCTTGATCCTCTTTTCAAGTGTGTCGCGATAATGCTTCCTTTTGATACTTGTTCAGATAGTATAGCGCCAACAACAATAGTATCTCCGCCGACTTCTCGTTTTATTTCAGCAGGGACGAGAGGTCCTTTTCGTCGTAGAAGTGAAATTATTTGTTCTGAATTAATAACCATTAGTACCTAGCTTACTTGTCAGACGAGCTCCTTTTTATAGGTTGTGATGTTATTTGGCTCGTATCTTCTTATTATGAGGGTATGATAGAATATAATCCTTTTATTATCTTATAGTGTGGATTGTTTATTTCCAGTCTGTAATGATGACTGTCACGCTGTTATTCTCGAGAATTTAAGGTCTGACCCATTTGATTTCCCAGTAGGTCACATCATTTTCATCATCAACAACACCCATGAGAAGTCTTTTTTTGGTAGAATGTGCGACTCTGTTTTTCGCTGCAAAATCAAACCATGTATATCGTTCGCCTTCATGAACGGGATATACGATCCATCTTGCGTGGTCTTGTCCTGGTTTTATTCCTCTATCATATACTCTGAAATCCGCACCGAATTTTAATGCTGTTTTCACAACATATCCTCTGTCTCTGAGATCCTTGTATACAGCATATCGTATCCAAAAATTTGGTTCTACACGGTTTGCCTTTCTGACGAATTTTTCGAAATCAAGAATCTTATTGTTTCCATCCACCATTGATAATTTATTCTTTTCAAAAAGATATAATCCTTCAGTAAGCGATAATTGTACTTTTCCATCATCAAGGATGGTTCCGAAAGCTCCTTTATTATTGAGCTCTCTTGCTCTATCGCAAGATTCGGTAAGCACTCGTTCTCTTGCAAAGGTTGTTTGTATTTTTATCTTTCGCTTTGATGCTTTGGTCGCATTATCAATTACTTTTAGCTCCTGCGATGTTTTTGTATTTGTAGAGGTTGCTTTCTTTGAAACCTTCTTTTTTGATTGTGAAGAGGATTTTTTGCGTATTGATTGTTTTTTTGAATCGTCTGCCATGTGATTGTCTGAAACTAAAGAGTATTTATAAAATCTATGGTTGGTGTGCTCTCCAGAACAATTATGGTGATGAAATAGGAGTGTAATGGATACTTTTTTATATGCTATTGGACCTGATATGTAGTATGACTAGTATGACTGACGATGACTTATCTGTATTCAAAAGTGCAATTCATGATTCTATTATCATATATCCAACCGACACAATCTACGGGATTGGCTGTGATGCACAGAATACTCGTTTGGTTTTGAAATTACGTCGTTTAAAGTCTCGCAGTCAAAAGCCTTTTTCAGTCATAGCTCCTTCAAAAGAGTGGATTCTAAAACATTGTAAAACCACGCGAGATGAAATCGACACGTATCTACCAGGACCATATACTTTGCTTCTTGAAAAAAAAGATCCTTCTTTTTTATCTGCTGTTTCTCCAACACCTCTTCTTGGCATTAGAATACCTGCTCATCCTATAACAAAAGCAATCCAACAAGAAGGTGTTCCTTTTGTCACCACCTCTGTTAACATTTCCGGTGAAAAACCAGCTATTAATATAGCCACTATTGACTCTTATCTTCTTGATCAGGTTGATCTCATCATTGATGTTGGCACGCTTTCTGGAACGCCATCAACCCTTATTCAAGGCGGTCGACGTGTTAAGCGATGATGCTGTTTCTCGCGAACATCATTTTTATGGTCATTTTTTAATTTTTGATTTGTTTTAATTTTACATCAGAACAACCTTTGCTAACACTCAGAAAAACAAAAAACACCTCTAAAAAATCCTTCTAAAAAATATATGTTGAAGAAAATAAATGGTGGTTGTAAGAAGGTTTATAAATGAGCGAGTATTTTCTTTTCTCATGCCCAAATGGGTCCCTGTAGAGGATATGGTTAGAACCCATCCCGATGACCTCAGGACACTCTTGGACAGTTCAGCCCAACACGAGAGTACTCGAGGGAGCCTTACGACTAACGTCGAGCAATGAAATGGAGAGTTAGTGTTTTGGGCAACAACCATTATATTCCTTTAGGGTTTATCCTTACAGGCACGAAAGGCAACGGTCTGTTATTACAAAAGAATTACAATCACAAATAAGCAACAACCACTACAATGATTTGTTGCTCATTCACACTACAATTATTCCAGTAAAAGTCGAACATGTTTAGAAATGAATAAACGACGACAGAAGTAAACAGTGATCAAGAACTATTTGTGTTACTAATTCTTAGAAAACAGACTGCCCGATTCAATTAAGAATTATCAGAGGTAGAAACACATGGCAAAAATAGCTCAAGCATCAGCAAAATATATTATTCATACAACTATACAAATAGACGGTGTTGTTGACCGACCAGATGTTATCGGCGCAGTATTCGGTCAGACTGAAGGACTTCTTGGTGAAGATCTCGAACTTCGAGAAATGCAAAAATCTGGCCGTATAGGTCGTATTGAAGTAAACACAGATACTAAAAATGGCAAGACTAGTGGTGAAATCATCATACCTAGTTCGCTTGATAAAGCAGAAACATCTATTGTTGCGGCGGCTCTTGAAATAATCCAGCGGATAGGACCTTGCAATGCTAAAATTAAAGTCACTAAAATTGAAGATATTAGAATTACCAAACGAAAACAAGTTATTGATAGAGCTAAACAACTCCTTCGAAATCTTGTTGAATCAACTGCTCCTGACACTCAAGAAATCGCTGATGAAGTAGCATATTCTGTTCGGGTTGCTGAAATCCAGGAGTACGGTAAGGATCGTTTACCAGCAGGACCTAACATTGAAGAATCTGATGAGATCATGGTGGTTGAAGGTCGTGCAGACGTTCTTAATCTTCTCAAATATGGTTTCAAAAATGCAGTTGCAGTTGGTGGAACTGGTATAAAAAATACTATCATCGACTTATGTAAAGAAAAGACTGTTACAGTGTTTGTTGACGGGGACCGTGGTGGAGACCTTATCGTCAAGGAACTTCAGAACATGACTGAAATTGATTTTGTAACAAAAGCTCCTTCCGGAAAAGAAGTTGAAGAATTAACTAAAAAAGAAATCCATAAAGCGCTTCGAGCAAAAGTAAGTAGTGAACAAGCGCACTTGGAACAACATGACCATAAACAACAAGGTAATCATTCCAAGAATAATTCCAGCA
>JBNJGO010000001.1:20720-48288 GCA_051819745.1 Nanobdellota archaeon
AATAATTCCAGCAGAAATAACACTGCCAACTCGTCTTCATCTCAACGAAAAACAAGCGCTCCAAAAAGTCGTTCATCTGCTCGAGATGAAAAAGAAAAGCGACAGCCAAAAAGAGAATCAACTATTAGTGATGAAGAAAAGACAAAATTTAATACTATGCTTGAAGATCTCATCGGAACAAGAGGTGCTTACATTCTTGATAAAGAACTTAGTGTTCTCGGAAAAATACCTATTAGTGAATTGGAAAGCACTATTAAGAGCTTGAATGATTCAGTATATGCTGTTATTTTTGATGGTGGAGTCACAAAAGAATTATTGTTGACAAGTGAAAAAAGCAATGTTGCTTATTTAGTTGGTATGAGTGCCAAAGTCAAATCAGGTTCTAAAACAAAGATTTTTACTCCAGAACAACTTGCATAATATGCTTGGTTTAAACAATTTTTTTTCTTTTTTATCTATATTTTTTTATATAGATTGTTTTTCGAGCCATGATACTTCATCATCATTGAGATCGAGTTCTTCTTGTAATTCTTTTGATCGTATCAGTGCAGGAAGCAATAAGAATAATGATTGATTGTGTTTTTTTGAACAGTGTGTTTGCACAGCTATTTTTTCAACTATTGATTTTCGCTTCGCATACGACATATTTGCCTTCCAATAAGTTAGTAATCTCGTTGGTTGCTTGTAGTTTGGTGCGCTAGGATATTTTTCCTCTTTAGATAGTGCAATACCTACTGAAAGCAATAGATAGCAATACACATAAAACCGATAATATTGCCACCGATAAATCCTGCCAAAAAAAACATCTGCCTTTGATAAGATATCAAATGCTCTTGCCAAATCTCTTGATTTTCTGTATTCTCGAGGGAGATTTTCATCAACCCATAAGAATATTTTATCAAGATTTTCATCAACCTCATCATATGCTCCAAAGACTACTTTCGGATCTGTTGATTTGAATACTTTGATAAGTACGGTTGCAAGTTCTTGGGTTTGACGTCGAACTGCCAAATCATCAACACTGCTTTTTTTAATCACGACAAAAGAGAATAGATCATTAAGTGCGGCTCTCACATCACCACCGGCATTTCTTGAAATTGATCGAATCGCCGAATTATCACATTCAACATCTAATCGTTCACAAGTCTGTTCTAGAACGGTACGGATATTTGCTGGTGTTAATGATGAGAATTCCACTTTTTTACAGACTTTTCGAAGCGGTGAAAGTTTTTTTGTGAAAATATTGGTTCCTGTTATAATAATAGGAAATGAAGATTTTTTTATTGCTTTCACTATCTCGCCAACCGCGCCTCTATCTTTGGTTCCGGATAGTCCGTCAATTTCATCTAGAAGAATTATTTTTTTTGATCCAAATAGGCTCGCTTGCCCGACTGCTTTTGATAGGAATTCTTTTAATCCTGCCTTATTTCTTGTATCGCTCGCATTTAATTCAAGCAGATCATATCCTTCTTGTTTTGCAAGAGCGTGAATGACACTTGTTTTACCTACTCCTGAAGGTCCATATAGCATCAATCCTTTACCTTTCTTGAATGGTGTGAAAAAATCAATAATTGCTTCTAAAGAATTGTCTTGTCCAACAAATTCTGAGAGTATTGACGGTTTATAGGTAAAAAAAGGATCCATGATTTTCTCAAAATACTAAAACTATAAAAATCTTGCCGTCACTCCAATGACAACATAGTAGTTGGTGACATTTATGAATATAGGAATTGTAGGAAAACCTTCTGTTGGAAAAAGTACTTTTTTTAAGGCCGCGACACTAGCACAAGTTGATATCGCTAATTATCCTTTTACCACAATCCAAGCGAACAAAGCCGTTGGGTTTGTCAAGATACCTGATGTAGCTCGAGAGTTTGATAAACAAGCAAATCCTGGTGCGGGTTATGTTCACGGCTCGTGGCGATTCGTCCCTGTAGATCTTCTTGATGTTGCAGGTCTTGTTCCTGGCGCTCACAACGGTGAAGGTATGGGTTCGCAATTTCTTGATGATCTTAATCAAGCAGATGCTCTTATTCATGTTATTGATGCTTCTGGAAGTGTGAATGAAAAAGGGGAACCCGTAACGCCTGGCAGTTATGATCCTTGTAATGATGTTCGCTTTCTTGAACTCGAACTTGATTATTGGTATAAGAATATCTTAACTAAAGGATGGGAGAAATTCACTCGAGTTATACAGCAAGAAAAAAAGGAATTTCATAAAGCAATCGCTAAACAAATGAGTGGTGTTGGTGTTGATGAGGATATTGCAAAAAACAGTATTCAAGAAGCGAAACTGTTTAATAAAGAACCTTCCGTGTGGACTGATGATGATCTTCTTTTGGTTTCAAAATATCTTCGTAAACGAACAAAACCAATGATTATTGCCGCTAACAAGAGTGATCATCCGAAAGCAAAAGAACATCTTAAAAATCTCAAGGATGAATTCCCTTCATATACTATAATACCTTGTTCTGCAGAAGGAGAACTTGCTCTCAAAGAAGCTAATAAACAAGAGTTGGTAGAATATATTCCTGGGGAAAATTCGTTTAACATCACTTCTGTTGGTGAAACTGAATTACAAGATAAGCAACGGCAAGCACTTGATTTTCTTAAAAAGAATTTGCTCGAAACATCCGAGTATGGTTCTGGAGTTCAACAAGTATTGAATACTATTGTGTTTGAGATTTTAAACATGAAAGCAATACACCCTGGTGGGGTGAGCAAATTAGAAGACCAACACGGTAACGTTCTTCCGGATTGTTTTCTCATGGAACATGATGCGACAGCTATAGATTTTGCTTATCGTTTACACTCCAGTTTTGGAGATAATTTTGTGAAAGCGATTGATGTGAGAACAAAACGTCCTGTTGGAAAAGATCATTTGCTTAAACACCTTGATATTATAGAAATAATGGCAGGCAAATAGAACAGCGAAAACAAAACAATATTTTTGATAACTTTATTTAATTAAGTTGTATTTATCAAGAATATCCTTGTATTTGTCGAAGTCCGGCGATCGTTTAAACGACTCTATTTGTTGAGGTGATAGTCGATTAATCCATTTATGAATTATCTTTAGAGCGTCTCTTGTTTCAGTATATAGTTCATCGGATTCTGTTTCGACTTCTTCAGCTATTTCTTCTTCAGGAATGTCTTCTTTTGACCGTCCGCTTAAGAAAGAGAATAATCTTGAAAATAAGCTTGTTCGTTTAGTCTCAATAGATTCTGCTTGATCGTCAACTTCTGAGATTTCTTCTTCAACTTCATCAATTTCTTCGCTAACATCTTCATCAAGTTCATCTGCAGATTCATATTCTGTAGGGTTTTTAGAACCTCTAGAAAACAGTGAGAATAGTGAGAATCTTTTTTTTCGGGAAGTATTATCGTATACTGTCGCTTGCGATTCATCAACTTTCGGAACGCTTTGTGAGCTTGAAGGTATTATAGAGTCGACTTTTTTGAAAAAGGAAAAATTATGTCCTTCTGATTTTCGTTTTGAAAGGTATGAACCTAAACTTTCATTTAATTCTTTTTGACGCTTACTGATAAAAACCACCCGTTATACTATAATTAATCAATCTGTTATACTTACAGTTAAAATATATTTATAAGTCTTTCTATACCTTGGTACAAATCCAAGAAAATAGTTCTCCCTAATTCGCATATCAAAATTACATTTTCCAGAGAAACCCTTGTAAAATAAATATTTTTATAAAGGAAAAGCTGTTTGTCGCAGTAGATTGTGGGGGCGTAGTATAATCCGGCAGAATAGCCGGCTCCAGTTGAGTGGAGCGATGAGCTTTGTATGAAGCGATGATTATCTGCTTTCAGAAGAAACCGGCTGATCTGGGTTCAAATCCCAGCGTCCCCACTTTTCTTTTTCTTCTTCCTTCTTCTTTTTTTTTGGTGTGCTGTTGAGTTTTGCGAAACGCACTCACGACGCCTATCGTGAGTTGGCGTGTAAATCCCAGCGTCCCCACTTTTCTTTTTTTTTCTTCTTTTCGTTTGGATTTGAACCTTGGTTTGGCTGGCACCAAAAATTTTTGATTTTATTCTCTTTTTTTGTTTTATTTCAATTAATTTTTATTAAGAAAATAATGCGTTTCTTTTTAGTCTCAAACAAACACTCGAGAATTGTCTGTCCGAATTCCTTCAACAATGATAAAAGACCATAATAGTCCTTTTTTCTTTTCAACACTAACTGCAAAACCTGCTTCTCGAAATAATGATTGTAATAGTTTTGGTGATGGGATTTTGTTTGGTATTACCATGTAAAATTCCGAGTAGTCTACAAATCGAATCCTTCCATTTTCAGGAACTATGCTAGCTAGATGTTTCAAAAATGAAGGTAGGTCTGTGATCATACTTAGCAGTCCGATACTTACGACAAGATCTGTTTTTGATATTGAAGGATGTACTCGAGATATTCCGTGAGGATCATACATTATATTGTACTTTGGATGTCTTTTTCGCAGACTGGTTGTAAGCGTCTTAGTATGTTCGATAACTTGAACGTTTGTTGGTGGTAGTTTTGATTCTTTTAACAACAGACCCGATCCCGCTCCCAGAAATAAGACTGATTTAAATGATGTTATTTGTTTTAATAATCGTTTACGAATATATCGTGGAAGAAAAAATCGTTCTAGTATTCTAGATAATTCAATTGTTTTATTACGAAATGTTAGTGTTGAATGAGGGTTGTGGTGGAAATTCATCAGGAAAAAAATCGGTATTCCTATGAGAATGAATGAAACAATCAATCCTAGGGTACTTAGTGCTCCTGGTTCGTTTGCAACCCATAGTCCGATGAGTAAAAATGTTATGCTCACAAGAATTATCGGCCCCCATTTACCTCCCGGTGCTTTGTATCCGTCAAAAGAAGGGTGTTTACGACGAATACGTATGAGACTGAATACAACACTAACATACATTACTAGCAGAAGTGGAACGAGAAGATGCAGTAATGCTTCATAACTCCCTGCGCCCACAAACACTAACAAGGAGGTCACTATAGTTTGAAAAGCTATAGCTTTATATGGTGTTTTGTTCTTGCGATGCAATTTTGCAAATGATGGGGGGAATAATTTATCTTTTGAGAGTGCCACAAGCAAATTTGGTGCTGCGACAATCCAACCAGCAACACTTCCTATGATAGCAAGATATACCAGAATACTATATATGGGAACTCCAACTGGACCATAAATGTTGCTTGCTATTTGTGCAAGTGGTGCTGAAGCTGTTGCTAGAGAGCTCCAATGAAGTACGCTTTGACTAGCAACCACAAATAGAATGACTACTACAAAAATAATCAGCGTACCTTTCACAAATGCTTTTGGCATCACTTTTTTAGGATTATCCACTTGTTCTGCAAGAAAAGTTGTTGTCTCCCATCCGAAGAATGTTTCTGATATGAAAAATATTGTTGTGATAACTATGAATGTTCCGCTCAAAATACCTCCTAAACCCGCATCAAGCGATGTGAATGCGCTGTGTGCAGTCCAATCAGCGAAATTTGAAGGGTTGAAATTTAGCAATCCGGGTATAATAATTCCAAGTACTGCTGAGAGTGTGATTCCTGCGAATGTAAGGAGCATGACTTTACCTGTTTTCAGGCCCTTGAATGCAATGAAATTGAATATAAGGATAAATACTACTCCCAGAATCGATGTTGCAAAATTTGAAATATATGGTGCTATGTATTTTATCGCACCAACCATGAGCATGGCAATCGTGATATTTGCTGCTATCAGAGAAATCCATCCGAGAAGAAAGCTCGGAAAAAAACCAAATGCTTCTTTTGCATACTCATATACTCCTCCTTCTTTAGGATAGCGACTGACAAGTTCGCCGAAAATAGTACTATAATATAATGCTATAAAACCCATTATGATCCAGGATATTATTGCAAACAATCCTGCTTTTTGGGCTCCGACTGATGGGAGAAAATATATTCCCGTACCCATAATACTATTTATACTGATGAGGAGAATAGCAGGATATGATAATTTTGAAGAACCCATAATACTGCTCGTGTTCGAGGGGGTATTTAAGTTTTATTAAAAAATTAGGTTTGTGTTCTAAATCAGTAAAAATATTGTATTCACAACATTTAAAAATAGTAAATGATTATCCTGTCGATATGTCTTCATTCCTAAACGATTTACTTGGCAGTATTGATAACACTAAACAAGTATTTTTCCCTGAAAGTTCACTTCAAAAAATATTTCTTATTATTTATGTTTCTAAAGAACCTGTCAGTATTCAAGATATTAGTGAAAAGACGGGGTTGAGCCTTGCAAGTGTAAGTAATAAATCAAAAATATTGCTTGCAAATGGTATTGTTAAAAAAGTTTTCAAACAAGGAAGCAGAGAATTATATTTGAAAAGCATTTATTCGCTTCCAAAAACAATAAGTATTCATATTAAACAAAAAATTAATGTTTTAAAACAACAAGAAACAGAACTCCAAACCATGTCAAAAAATCTCGATTCAAGCGAGAAAAACATTTCCGACTCACTTAGAAAAGATCTTAAAAAAGTGAGAAAAGCACACGAACACATGCTCAACGAATTAGGTGAAATGGATTGAAACTACGACATAAATTAAAAAAAGACGATAAAAAACCTTCGTTTCTAGAGCGTGCTCTATCTATTCTTGCCCAAAAACAATATCGTTATAATCGTCTGATTTTACTTTTTTTCATCGTCCTTACTGTCTTGTTGGGAATTGGTATTACAAATATTGAGTTCGAATCCGATATCAACAATGAAATGCCTCAAGATCTTCCAATATATCAATTAAATAATCGAATTAGCGATTCATATGGTGGTCAAGATTCTGTTCTTTTACTCGTTGAATTAAGTGATTCTCTACCTGTTCAAACACCCATTAAAGACATACGCCATCCTGATATCATCACTTTCATAACAGAGTTTCATCAATCACTTGAGAAAAAAACTCTTGTGGAAAGTGTGAGTTCGGCAGGTTCGGTCTTCAGTCAATTACCTTCTTCACAACGCACTTCAGAACTAATACCTGAAATTCTTGAGTCGACAGGTTCATCTTCTTTTTTTAGCGATGATTATACTGCGACAATGATGATTATAACTGCAGATGTGGGTTCTGATGAGAAAAAACTTGCTGAATTGGAGACAACAATACAAAACGAACTCGAAGCTCAAACAATGCCTGCTGGTATTGAAACTACTATTACGGGAACTCCTTCTTTGCTTCAGACAATGATGGATTTTCTCAAGAAAGATTCTCTAACAACTCTTCTTATCGCTGCTGGAATAATATTTCTTCTTTTGCTTATTATCGAACGATCGCTTCGAAAAACAATCCTCATTTTCATACCCTTGTCGATGGGAATTATCTGGACGCTTGGAACTTTGGGTTGGCTTGGAATTAAAATATCTGTGGCGACCGCGGGACTTGGAGCGATGCTTTTAGGATTGGGAGTAGAATATGGCGTCTTTATCCACACTCGCTACATAGAAGAACGAGACTCTGGTAAAAATCAATTGCAATCCTTGAAGACTGCGGTTCCAAGTGTTGGAAGTGCGATGATTGGTTCGGGTAGCACCACCATAGTCGGATTTTTAGCACTTAGCACTTCAATAATGCCTATGCTTCAACACCTCGGACAAAGCCTTGCTTTAGGAATAGTTTATTGTTTAATAGGTGCTATCGTTCTCGCACCAACTATCTTTATCACTCAAGAGAATATTTCGTATGCGTTAACTAAGAAAAAATATCATCGTTATAAACATAAAAAGACACGACAGGAGAGCACATTATGAAAGGGAAAGATCTTATCAACAAGTATAGTCGATTAGTGGTTTTAAAACCATGGATTATGATTTTACTCGTTGTAGTGTTAACAGGATTTTTTTTCGTGCAGTCACAACAAGTCCAAACGACTTCTCAAGATAATCAAGATGCGCTTCCTGATGATGTTGAAGTTATCGAAGCATTTGAGAAAATAGAATCCAAATTTGGTGGTTCTGACACCGCTAAAATAGTATTATATCTCGATAAAGATCGCTCGATCTCTCAAAAGGACGATATTAGAACACCCGATGTTATGAGAACAATTATTGAACTAGATGCGCTCTTGCAAACTATTGATGAAATACAACAAGTACAACATCCAGTGGACCTATTTTCTTCTTTCGAAAACTCTTATCCTAAACAGGAACGAGAATTAAAAAACGCTATCAATAATGATCCTCAAATAAAATCGTATTTTACCGACGATTATACTATGGTCCAAATGAATCTGGCGCTTTCTGGTGATTATGATCCTGAAGAGTTATTGGTTGATCTTGAAGAAACAACTTCTCGCATAACTCCCCCTCAAGGTGTTGTTGTTAAGCCTGCTGGTGAAGTGTTGTCTAGCGCTTCAATTGTTCGGACATTATCTTCTGATATGGCAAAAACTTCAACGACTTCAATTATTGGAATCATATTGGTTCTTCTTATTGTATTTGCTTCGGTGAGATTTGCAGTCCTGCCTTTAATCACTATCGGTGTTGGGGTGTTATGGACTATGGGTTATTTAGGCATTATAGGTATTAATCTAAGTTCAACAACTTCAGGTGTTATCTCGATGATAATGGGTATCGGAATTGATTTTGGTATTCAAATGGTGACTCGATTCAAACAAGAAATAAGAACTAATTCTCTTCAGAAATCGATGAATAAGATGTTACATGCTGTTTTCAAACCAATGACAACAACAACTCTTGCAGCAATTATAGGATTTAAAGCGATGGGTCTTGGAAACATCACATTCCTTGCAGAAATGGGAGAAATAATGAGTTATGGGGTGGCAGGATGCTATTTCGTAGCATTGCTTCTTCTCCCATCTGTACTTACACTGTATTACAGTGTGTTTGCAAATAAACGTATGAAAAAACAATACAACTAACAGATTGAAAAGGTGAAATTATGAAACAAAAAATAATAGTATTATTCGCATTAACAATGGTTATAGCAGGATTATTTGCTGGAAGTGCTTTTGCACTAGAAAGTCAAGGTGATCAACTTAGAATAACATTACTCAATCAAGATCCTGATCCTGTACAACCAGGCGAATATGTTGATTTACGATTTAAAATTGAAAAAACAGGCGATGGTGTGTTTGAAAATATAACTTTTATGTTGCCCGAACGCCACCCTATTAGTTTTGATGAATCGGCTGATCAAACTCAAACTATTGGTGATTGGGCTGGTTATATGGATGATGAAGAATATTACATTCTCCATTACGAAGTATTCATTTCCGAAAATACAGTTGAAGAAGAATATGAGCTTCCTATTCGAATGTCGACCAATGAGTTTACTTTAGAAAAGAAATTTACTCTTCGAGTCGATGAGAAAACAGAAGTTGATTTTGATGTGGGTGCAGTACAGACTTCGCCTGAGACGCTGTATGAGGATAGTGAAGATAATAAAGTGAGTGTGGATCTCCTTAACACTGGTGATGACACTGCTCAACAAGTGATTGTTGATTTGAAACTTCCTGATGGTTTTGATTCTAGTTATGGTTATTCAACTCGGGATGCTCTTGGAACGATAGCCCAAGGAGCGAGCGGAACTGCTGATTTTTACATTGATATAGCTGAAAATATTGCCAGCGGATCTCATACTGGAACTTTAGAAATAACGTATACTGAAAGTGATGATACTGATAAAATCAAAAAAACGATAGATATACCCTTTGATATTCCTGTTCATGGAAAACCTGGATTTGTCATTACTAATCAAAGTTTTACATCATCGAAAATAGAATCTGAAACGTCATCTCAAATGTATGTAACTGTAAAAAATACTGGCGAGAAATCTGCAAAAAGCGTTTCTTTAAGAATCTACAAAGAAGCATCTCAACCATTTGAATTCGATAAGAAAAGTGATTTTATCGGCCACCTTGAACCAGGAGAATCTGGAACTGCAGTACTTGACTTTACTGTTGACGAGCAAGCAACTCCCAAAGAATACCTTCTTGACAGTGAAGTTCGTGGAGTATATAATGAAGAAGTGATTGTTGATGAACAACAAGTTAGTATTTCTGTTTTAGATGGAAAAAACACGAAAGATGGTTTATTTTCGTGGCAAATTCCTGCAGTGATTACTTTGTTGTTGATGATTGTTGTTGGTTATTTCGCTTACAAAACAGGTCTTTATGAGCGAAAAAAGGGTTTGTTAAGAAATAAGAAAAAATAATCAACTCTTCTTTTGTTTCTTTTTTTTTATGTTTTCACTAATGCTTTTATTAAACAAAATTTTATAAATGTTTTATGTTTTTTTTGTTTTATTTTAAAGAGGTGAAGGTCACGAGCAATACATTTCCAAAAACATTATCTAAATTTAAACAATCGGCGTTGAAACGAACGTTAGGTTTTGGAGCTCTTTTTCTTATTACGCTGAATGCAATATTTGCTAGCTCTCTCACGTATCTTCCTGGTGTTGGGGTTCATGAGTCGGGACCTGCTTCTATACTCATGTGGGTTGTGGTTGTTGGAATAGGATTATACCTTTCAATGTGTTTATCTGAATTGATAGCTAGATTTCCAAATAGTGGTGACGTGTATGTTTTTGTCAAGAAAGCATTTGGACATTTCATGGCATTTCTTACAGGGTGGACGTCTTGGATTGCAGGAAATATTCTCTCAAGTCTCGCTATAATTTGGGCGTTGGAGTATATGTTTCCTGCCAGCGAAATGGGTTATTTGACAAAACTTGTTTTTGCAATAGCATTTATCATAATATTGAACATTGTTATATTTAAAGGAATGAAATTAAGCAGTATATTACTTGCCTTGTTTGGTGTGGTTACATTGGTTGTGCTCACGTTCCAGATAATTCCTTTTTTCATCGACATTCCTAGTTTGTTTTCTTCCGGGGTTTTGAGTTCTTCTTTTGTTTCGGGTCATTTCTTGCCTTTTTTCACACACAATAGTGTTGCTGTGAATATAGGATTATTGTTAGCTACAGTGTTTGTCATATCAGAAGCGTTTATGGGTATGGAACAAGTCACATTTTTGTCAAAAGAAACTAAAGATCCTGCTCGAACAATACCTAAGGCACTGCGAAAAGGAATGTTTACAGTAGGATTATTCATGATAACGTATGTTATTGGGTCGATTGGTTTTTATTCGTTAGAACAATACACGAGCGTTGCAATCCCTTACAAAAATATTATTTCTTTGCTCTGGTCTGGTCCTCTTGAAGAATTACTCCATGCTGGTTCTGTTCTTTTCATCATAGCGCCTGCGGTTTCATGGATGGTAACTGGACCTAGAGTTATTTTAAGTATGGCTGAAGACAAGCTTCAATTAAAAGGGTTGGCGAAAATAAATTCTAAGACTAAAACTCCTGAGAATGCGATTGTTTTTCAGACTATAACTATAACTATATTCACAGTGTTTTTATTTTGGTTGTATATTAATGGACATCATGATCCTTATTTATTACTACATGAAGTGTTTATCATTCTTGTATTATTTATCCTTTCAACAACCATTCTTTCTCTTCCAAGAATCAGAAATCATTATTCTTTTCAAACACCTCATTATCTTGCACCAGCCGGAAAAGTCGGACCTTATATTGTAGTTGGATTATTTATAGCGAGTATTACTGCATTTATGGTTCTTACTCATGAATTTCATATTTTGTGGAAAGCTACAACGATTATTCTTATTGGAATCCCTTTATATTTCATGCTTATTTTACGATATAATCCCGAAGCCACAATCAAAATTTATGAGCGAATTTCAACAGCTAATTATTATTTTGAGAATATTTTTTTTCCAAAGAAAATACGTAAGAAAATAGTGTCATTAATTTCTATTGGACCTAATAAAAATGTAGTTGAGCTTGGCTGTTCTGTTGGAACATTGACAATTCCATTATCAAAAGAAGTACTGCCTCAAGGAAAAGTTTATGCGATTGATTTTGCACAGTCAAATATTGCTGTGCTTCAAAAAAGAATGAGGGATAAAAATACTAGTATCCTACCAATATATGATCCTCATCTTGTCAGTAGAATTCATCCTTCAGTGCCTAAAGTTGATGCTGTTGTTTCAATGAATATTTTAGAACACATCCAAAATTTTGAACAGATAGCTAAAGATATGGCTGTGCGCGTTGATGATGGTGGAAAGATTTGTTTGACAGAGTATTGTGATTATTTTTTCGGATTAATACCCGATCCTAAAGGTATTTCTCATCCTGAAGAAATTCAAGAAGTTCTTAGAAAATATGGGTTTTCAACCAGAGTAATAAAATGGAAAAGTTTTTTGTGGAATTATATTTCCATTTACGGAATAAAAAGCGATAAAGATATTATTATCATATAATATTTTAAGAAATACATTAAGAAAATAAAAAATAGAAAGCAACCAGTAGTATTTAGTGGCTCGCTAGTCGGATATCTTCTGCTTTTACTGTTTTCCTTCCAGCGTGCGCCGCTAATTTAATTGCTTCTTCACCAAGTTCCATAGATATATCTTCCAAGACTTGTCTGAGTGCGACTTTTGATTCTTCAGAAACTCGTTGTGCACCTGCTTTTTTTAAAATACGCTCCATTGAAGCGAGAGGGATTGCGTTTTTCATCATGTATCACCTTATTATTTAATTACCGCTTTTTTTACCGGTTTAAACCTAAATAAACCTTTGCCTAGCTTTTTTTATAAATCTTTGGTTTTCATAGTATGTGTTGTATTTGCACAGGACATTGATGAACAATCTTTTTAAATAATGTCTTTTATAATATTGTTGATGTCAGCAAAACGACGAGGAATAACTGCCGAGCGTTCGCTTGTTCATTCATTTTGGGAATCAGGATGGGCTGCAGTTCGTGTGGCTGGTTCTGGTTCTAGTCAGTTTCCCAGTCCAGATATTCTTGCTGGAAATAAAGGTCGTCGTTTGGCCATCGAATGTAAGATAACTACTGAATCTAAAAAGTATATTCCTTTAGAAGATATTCGTCATCTGGAATATTTTGCCAAAGTCTTTGGTGCTGAAGTCTGGATTGCAGTAAAATTTTTCAGAAAACCCTGGGCTTTTATCAATGTCGAAGATATGGTTGTAACTGCAAAATCGGTGGTGATAACGCCTAGTGTTGTTGATACTAAAGGTCTTTCTTTTCAAGAATTAGTTGATTGAGATAGTTGTAGTTCTCGTAATGTTGTTGTTAAAGGTGAATCTTTTGGTTTAAAAACATAACAATTATCTTGGTCGAAATAACCACATGAAAAACGTTCTATGGGGATGTTTGTTCGATATGATAGCATCATCGCATATAATAGCGTTTGAGTGTCGGCATGTTTTTCCCGGTGAGCATTTGGCTTGTAATCCCACACCCAAATAGTGTCGTCAACCATTTGAAGAATGTCGATGTGCCCTGATAATGCTCCTTTCGATTCAAATGTCAATCCTAATAATTTATATTCTTCTTCATCTAACCAAATAGGCACTTCAACACCTATCGTTTGAGAATCGTGTTTTAACATGAATAATTGAACGTTCCCATGTCCTGTACCTTGCATCCCCCATTCAAGTCCTTTTTTTGCCCATGAACAAACAGGATGGTATTTGACAGGTATTGTTGAGACTTTAGAAGGTATGTTTAGAGAACTGGATCGTGGTCCGCTTAAGAATTTATCGTCCGGGCAAGAATGGCTCATTGTTATAAGATAGTCTTTGAGTGGGAGCGGTATTATTGTAGTTGGACTACAATCAATATAATAATGGTAGCTCCACGGATGTTTCAAATTAGCATATTGTATCTTGCTTTGTGCGTGATACATCACTGTTCTCGCCCAGAAAATATTATTCAATAAAAAAAGAAAAAGAAATAATTTTTATTCTTCCTCGCCTTTATATGATGGGATCGCGGTTTTTGAGATGATCATAATATCTCCAACTGATTTTACCAGTTGGTGCGGTACGATAACTCCTTTAGCACTCCCAAGGACTTTATTCAAGAATGAATTCTTTGTAGCCCGAACCTTCCATCCAAAAATTTTACTTTGTGTTAATATTGATTCCTCAACGTCTCCAAAATAATCTCCGGAATCTGTGAATACTCTCATATCGTATGTTTCGCTGATCCTTTTCATCTTTAACATATACTATCACCTATTATTTTCAGTAACAAAAAATTGTTATGGATACAGTATACATACAACCTTTTGTTTAAAAAAGTTTCTCTTTTTATTGTTTTCAAAGCGTTTATGTATTCCTTTTGAATTCTTTGCTTTGGTTTTTGTTCTTTCCAACAAGCTTTTTTTGCGATACATTTAAATACTATTAATTGTCATTTTGAATATATATTTAGTCTAGAGGTGACATGATAATGGTTGATTCAGTAATTTTAGGAATTATAATTGGTGTCCTCGCAGCAATACTTTATAGTCTTCGAGTACTTATTCTTGTTGAGCGACGTATTGCTCGATTGGATCTTAATATCGAAGCTTTAGTTCAGCGAGTGTTTCGCGAAGAAAAAGCGGTGGAACGTGTTGAAAGACAAATTGAAGCTGAAGAAAGAAACATCGAGAGGAAACTTGGCGCAACTCCTGTTTCCGCAAGAAAAAAATCTGCTTCCAAGTCAAAATCTTCAAGAACACCTAAAAAAAGCACTTCTAAAGGTTCTTCTAAGAAGTCAACTTCCGCGTCTTCAAAGAAACAACCTTCCAAAAGAAAGGCTTCTTCAAAAAAGAAATCGACTCGAAAAAAACGTTAAATCGTTGTTTTTTTTTTCAGTCTTTTTCTCTTTTTTTCTCTTTTTTTTTGATTAAGTATTGTTTTTGAGGGATTTTTTTGCACTAGTATTTTTTTTTTATTAGGGTATAGTTGTTTTATTCTTTGAAATATTGTTTTTTTCCAGTAAATTATAAAAAAGATTACTCTTTTTCAATATACATATGCTGTATTTAGAGAGAAAAAAGCCTTTATCAAAGATCGCCAGCCATTTGAATGTATGGAAAGTACTTCTTATAGTTGTTATTCTTGCTGTTATCTTTTTTCAATCTTATTTCATCATTCAATCTCCTGCACCTTCGTATGAAACTTTTTTTACCATGCGTCAGGTTGAACATATTAAACAAACGGGCGCTCCTATAATTCAGGATACTCAGAGTTATCAAGGACGAACTGATGTTTCTCACATAATTTTTTATTATATTATCGCTGGCTTGAGTTTTTTAATACCTGGTTATGCTCTTTTCAAATTCTTGGGTGTTGCCTTAACTATAGTGCTGTTAGTGTTAGTGTTCGTAATTTCCAAACATCTTTTTAAAAAAGAGTGGATTGCTCTTTTTTTGACAACTATTGCTGGATTCACACCAACAATATTTGTTTCGCAAATAAATACTGTATTGCCTGAAGTTTTTTTCCTTATTCTATTCTTATTTCTTATTCTTTTTTATTTCAAATCAGATCATCAAAAATTCCAACGGACATTTATTGTGCTCATATCTCTTGCAACTCTTGTCAGTCCAATATCCTTATTGCTTATTATCGGTTTTGTGATTTACTTTTTATTCTTGCGCTTCGAATCAATTCCTATCAAAAAGCATGAGATTGAACTTGTTTTGTATTCAGGATTATTTGCAATTTGGTATCATCTTATTATTTACAAGAAACTCATATCTTTATATGGTTTTCAAATAATCTCTCAAAATGTTCCTGAAGAATTATTATTAAGTATGTTTAAAGGATTAAATGTTCCTTTGATGATTGGTTTTATTGGTGTTCCGCTTGTAGGTTTGGGTCTTGTCGGAATATATTATTTGTTGTTTGAACGTGATGATAAGAATTTACTTTTACTTACTGCATTCATCTTTGCATTTGGTCTCGCTATATGGCTGGGATTTATACCTTTGAAAACAGGATTATTATATGCCACTCTTATGATGGTTTTTATCAGCGGTCATACTATTCGTCGTTTAAGTGCTACTTTTGATAAAACTATTTTTCCTTCGGGAAAGATTTTTCTCTTTGTCTTTTTTATCTTAATCTTGCTTCTTTCGTTCACGCCTCTTATTATATATCCTCAAACAATAACCGATACGGCTCCAACAAATCACGAGTTGGATGCTATGGATTGGATGAAAAATAATATTGATAGTTCCTCCACCGTTCTTGGTGATATTACTGATGGTCATCTTCTTGCAACTGAAGCTGGTGTTAAAACAATGTATGATACTAATTTTATTTTCGCCCCAAATCCTCGCGAGCGTTTTGATTCAGCAAGAACTATTTTTCTGACGAGATCTGAAGTTTCTGCTTTAGAAGTTATTAGTAAGTATAGTATTGACTTTATCTATCTTTCGCCAAATATTGTTCAGAGATATCCTGTCGAGTCAAGAATTTTTGATGAAAGTGGTTGTTTTAATAAGATTTATTCGAATGAAAAAACGGAGGTGTATAACATATCATGCAATCCAGAAATATGAGTTTGAATCGAAAATATATTTTGATTGTTGGTATGTTCATACTGTTGGGTCTTAGTGTTATCGCTATAATTCTTCTGTTAAGAACACATCAAGGAGCCATTATTGCTCCTGGTCAAGAGACTTTTTCACATTTGAATTCTGCCAGGGAAATAACTTCAGATACTGCAACTAGTTACTTATTTTATGATGTTATTTTAGGATGGTTGCTTTCAATATGTTCTGTTTCAACAGCGATGATTATTTTTCCAACACTATTATTCATTGTGACTATGATATTATTTACTGAAATTCTTCGTTTAGAAAAGGTATCTAATGAATTGATTCTTTATACTGTTGGTTTTCTGATTTTATCTCCTGCAATTATGTTGATGTATGTTGGTTTTACTGCTTATGCTCTCACTTTACTGTTGTCGGTCCTTATAATGTATTTATATGTTCGAAAATCTTCTTGGTATTTTGCTGTTGTCCCTTTCTTGTTTTTTGTTGATAAGATAGTTGGTTTGATCGCTATTGTTTTATTATTTTTACTTGAAAATGTTCGTGGAGATAGAAAAAAACAGCTAGTCGGTTTAGGTGTGACGACAATAATTTTGTTGCTCTTATCGGGTTTTTTCCCTTCATTATCTTTAGCTTCGTTTACTCGTTTCTTTTCAATCCAACCAAACACGTTGTTTTCTTTTTTTGGAGGTACGTTTGGTTTTCCTTTTATCTTGCTTTTTTTAGGTATTGTCGGTATGCTTATTTCAAAACAATCCTTTTCTATTACTCGACGCCAATCATTGATTTTTGTATTTCTTATCTTATCCCTCTTTTATACTCCTCTTCGTTTGATAAGTATGCTTATATTAGCGTATTATTCGGCAATCGCTTTCAAATTTTTACTTTCAAGAAAATGGGGTGTTTGGTTTCTCAAGTCATTGACATTGATTCTTATCGTTTGTATTCTTGTATTTTCGACAAGCACCACCTTCAAGGAAACTATCAATAAAAATCCTCGTTCGTATGAAGTCATAGCCAGTGAAACTATCGCTTCTTTTGTTGATATAACGCCTTCTCTTCAAGAATCCTATATTTTAACTCATCCTTCATATGATGAATATGTGGAATTTTATTCATCCTTAGAAGTTTTTCCTGACGAACAAAAATCCTATACTATTCTTTCTTCCCAAAAGTTTTCGTTTGTAGAACAAGAACTTCAAGATAATAAAATATCTTTTATTATTGTTGATACTTCAAGAAAAAAAGGAAATCTCTGGCAAAGGTCAGATCAAGGTATTCTTTTTGTATTCCAAAACACTCGCTTGTTCAAGAAAGTTTTTGAACATGGTGATTACGCCGTGTATTATTATACGCAATGGGATAAAAATAAAAATGAATAATAAAAAAAAGAAAATATGAAAAAGATTGTTTAGTTCGACTTCTGTGTCCTTTATATTGTAATTGTGTTCATCGCTTTTTTTTCATCGCGTTTTTGAGAATATCTCCCATCGTCAAACCCTCGTCTTTTGTTGATGAAGGAAGTTCCATATCTTCTGGTTTCGCTTCAGCTTCTTCTATTAATTGTATGTTCAAAAGACGTTCTAGCTTGCGCGCTACACTGAAACGAGGACGCATGGAGTTTGATTCGAATTTATGGATAAGAGATTCTTTTTCATTTATTTGTTTTGCAAGTTTTTCGTGAGTAAGTCCTTTTTGTTCTCGAGCTCGCTTTATTATTGAAGGAAATGTTCCAATCAATTGTTTATTCTCATCAGGATCAGAACGAAATTTATTTCTGTTTCGTTGTCTTGTTTTGTTTTGTGTTAGTGTTGAAGTATGATCTTTTAGTGGTGTTCCGAAGCGAAGACATGCGGGGCACAAACTCATCTCAACCCCTTCCACTTTCGCTCTTGTCGTCTTAACATCTTTGTTTCCGCACATATCGCAATTTCCCATTCTATTCCTCCCTTCATTCAATTTCAAGAATTATCTTATTATAATCTATGTTTCTTGTCATTTTTATACTTTTCTCTTAATTCTCGATAGAAACCAATCCATTCACTCACCGAAACCTCGCTCTTAGCAAATAATGACTTACTGGTTGTAATCTTATCAAAACACTCTTTTAAGTAAACAATAGCAAGATATAAAAAACATTCTTTCTTATCTAGTGTTATGGTCATTTCAAAAAAAACTATTCGAGAATCCGATAAATCTGTTGCAAAATCGGCTGGTGTTGATGCTTGTTTATTCGTTTCAACTCAACGACAACCTTCTCTTTCAACAACACATCTTGTTGGTGTCGCTCCCGAAGATAGTTTTTTACTTACTTTTAAGAGAAAAAGACCTCTTCTCATTCATTCTCCATTAGAACAACCTCCTCGTCTTAATAATATCGATACTCTCCCGTGGAAAAAAAACATTCTTTCTTCCATTCTCAAAAAACATCGTGTTTCCACACTCGGTGTTTGTTATGATGAATTAACTAAAAAAGAGTTTGATTCTCTGCAAAAATCTTTGAAAAAGAAATCTTCTGTTTCAAAATTAAAAGATGTTTCTCCCGTCATTTCAAAACGAAGACTGTTGAAAACTCCTTTCGAACAACGATTACTTCAAAAAGCAATTTCTCGAACTGAAAAAATTATAGCTGAGTTATGTCAAGCACTACCGTCGATGACCTATGAAAAATCAGCTATTCAATTTATCAAAAAAAGAATTATAGACTATGGTGATGAACTTTCCTTCGAGCCAATTGTAGCGAGTGGTCGACAATCAGGAAATCCTCATTATTACCCTTCATTGCGTTCCCGCTTGAAGAGAGGATTTTGCGTTATTGATATGGGTGTGCGTCATAAAGGATTTTGTGCTGACATCACGCGAACAGTATTTTTGGGAACTCCAACAAAAAAAGAAAAAGAATTCTACACTCAAGTTCAACAAGAACAGTCTCGACTTGAAAATAACCTCGAAGCTGGTGTTTCCACAATAAAAACCGCTTTTCCCATGATTCACGCGTTAGGTCATGGTATTGGTCTTGAAGTTCATGAAAAACCTTTGGTTGGTAAAGATGTTCTCCATCCTGGAATGACTATTGCTCTAGAACCTGGATTATACACTCCAAAAGGCGGTGTTCGTATAGAGGATGACTATCTTGTGACTAGTTCTGGTCTTAAGCGCCTCTCCATATCTTCTAGAGACTTATGCGTCCTACCTATTAAAAAGAGCTAGTTTGTTTTTTCTTCATAGTTACAACCATCCTCAAACACAATATTTTTAAATGAACTTGCTTGTTATCATTGTCATATGGAAGATATTGTTGTAGGGCGAAGTAAATCTGACTTGAAAAAATATGGTCTTAAAGGTTCTATTTTTTTAGGAAAACATTATATTTCTATGGGGACAACAACTGCCCTCTCAAACAATGTTCACATGGATGTTGCTGGAGCCCACGTTGTTTTCATCTGTGGTAAGAGGGGTGGTGGTAAAAGTTATACTATGGGTGCTATAGCTGAAGGGTTTCACCTTCTTGACCAAGCTATCAAACAAAATCTTTCAGTAATTCTCCTTGATACAATGGGAGTTTATTGGACTATGAAATATCCTAATTATCAAGATAAAGAACTTCTTGAAAAATGGGGTTTAAAACCAGAATCGATTCCTGTTAAAATATTCACTCCTGAAAAATATTATCATATTTATAAAAAACAAGGTATTCCTACTGATGTCCCCTTCACGATGGTTCCTTCAGATCTCGACCCTGATGATTGGTGTAATGCCTTTCGTGTAGATAAATATAGTGCTGAAGGAATTCTCATAAACAGAACCATCCTCGATCTCAAAAAAGAACAAGAAACATTTCAAATAAAAGATGTTGTTTCTGCAATAAAAAAAGATGATGAATCCGAAAAAGAAGATAGGGATGCTGTAACTTCGATGTTTCTTATGGCTGATAATTGGGGTGTGTTTTCTGATCATGGTACTCCTCTTCACGAACTTGCTAAAGGTGGTCAGATAAGTGTTCTTGATGTATCCTGTTATGCGACCATGCCTGGAGGGTGGGATGTTAAGGCTCTTATGGTTGGTCTTGTTGGTCAACGATTGTTTGTTGAGCGAATGAAATATCGTAAAAGCGAAGAATATGGCTCGGTAACTTCTGCAACAAATTTTTTTACTTCACAAAAAAAAGAACGTCAAGACATGCCTCTAGTATGGTTGGTTATTGATGAAGCTCATGAATTCATCCCTCATGATGGAAAAGTCGCTTCAACCGATGCTCTTGTAACTATAATGCGTGAAGGTCGTCAGCCAGGCATTTCTCTTATTCTCGCAACCCAGCAACCAGGAAAAATTCATACTGATGTTATGACACAATCTGATACTGTATTATCTCATCGTATCACTGCAAAGATGGATGTTGAAGCGTTGAGTCTTATCATGCAATCCTACATGCGTGATGGTCTTACCAAAGAATTAGATAAACTTCCTCGTGAAAAGGGAGCTGGTGTTTTGTTTGATGATAATAATGAGAAAATGTACCCTATTCGAGTTCGACCCAGATTTACTTGGCACGGTGGATCAAGCCCTACTGCTGTTCCTGATGAAAAAAAAGAATAGAATAATTTATTTCTACACTGTTTTCAAAAAACATCTTGTTTGTTTATGCGAGCAGTTCTTTGATTATCTCTTCCGAACGTTGTTTTGTTTTAGGATGTGCTGCTATCATTAATTTGAAATGAATACAATCTCCGTGCTCGACAATTGTTGGTTTATCATTTTCAACCATTTTTTTCTTATCCAATCGAAGATAAAACCTTCCTTTCTCATCAACACGATTTGTCTGAGAACTTATTTCTTCACACACCTTGCTTCCTAATCGCTCTTTAAGTGTTGAAACAATATATCTTAAGTATTTACTTGTTGTAGTATGTAATTGAAGCGAAGTTATACTTTGATCTTCTTGTATATGTAGTTCTTCCTGCTTAAGTGTTGCTTTTTGTTTATCAAAATCGTCTGGAAGAAATCTTTCAAGAATTTCTTTGTAAATATCAATATCTTCTGATTCATGTACAAAAACTGTTATTGTGATATAATGTAGTGGAAACATAGTATTACAGTGGTGAAACAGTCAGATTTAAAAAGTCTCTCTTATTACTGGACCTTATTATGACATCTAATAATCGCGTAGAAGGGGGAAGTTTCGCCTTTGAAAGTAATGCTCAAGATACTGAGCAAGAAAATAGGTTGCTTCGAGAAACTATTTCTCAACTTAAACATGAGCTTGATCGATTCAGATCGCCTGCGCTTCTTGTTGCAGAGGTGGTCGAGCTTGTTGATGATAATCACGCTCTTATAGTTATGCCAAACGGTAATAAATTCTTTGTTGATATGGCTCAGGAATTTGAAAATCTAAAACCGGGAGATTCTGTTCTCATAGAACAAAAGAACTTAACTATTGTTGAAAAAATAGAAACAAATAAACGTTTTAATGTCGAACAATTTGTTATTGTTGAAAAGCCAAATATTGGTTGGGATGATGTTGGAGGTCTTGACAATCAAGCAAGGGAAGTTCGAGAAGTTGTTGAGATGCCACTAAAAAAACCGGAACTTTTCAAAAAAGTTGGTATCGAACCTCCGAAAGGAATTCTTCTTCATGGTAAACCTGGAACTGGTAAGACTCTTCTTGCAAAAGCAGTTGCAACAAGCACAAATTCAACATTCATCGAAGTTGTTGGTAGTGAGTTAGTTCAAAAATTTATTGGTGAAGGTGCAAAACTTGTCAAGGAGATTTTTGAATATGCTCGGCGACATGCTCCTGCAGTTGTATTTATCGATGAACTGGATTCTTTAGCAGCTAATCGTGTAGAACTCGGAACTAGTGGTGAGCGAGAAGTTCAGCGAACATTCATGCAATTTCTTGCTGAAATTGATGGTTTCACTCCGCTATCAGATGTTAAAATAATTGGTTGTACAAATAGAAAAGATATTCTTGACCCTGCTATTATGCGTCCTGGACGACTTGATCGTCATATTGAAATACCTGCACCTACTAAAGATGGTGTTGAACAGATTTTCAAGATTCACACAAAGAACATGCGTCTTGAAAAAGGGTTTGATTATACTGCAATCATCAAGTTATTAGATGGTTTTACTGGTGCTGAAATTCGTTCTGTTTGCACTGAAGCGGGTTATGTTGCTATTCGAAAAAATCGAAAGACTCTTCGCCTTTCCGATTTCAAATCTGCATTTGAGAAAGTTTCTGCAAATGAAGAAGATTCTCCTGAAATGCTTTCGATGTACACATAATTTTTTCTTTTTTTCCTTCTAATTCTTTTTAACTTCAATGAGAACATATTTATATGACTTCCACATTTGTCGTGTTTCATGATTATCACACCTGCGACTTCAAAAGACATTGAACAATGTGTTAAACTCAGTAGAATTCCTGAATTTCAATATCCTACCGGTGAGTTTCCCGATAAAATATATTTCACAAACGCTTTAGATAATATTTTTTTGGTTGGAAAAAAAGATAAGGATACTATCGTAGGTTTGATTGTAGGATACTCGTTAACACCTGACTTGGTTTATCTTGATTTGCTTGCTGTTTCACCATCCTTTCGAGGAAAGTCGCTTGGTCAGCGCCTATTATCTTCATTTCGAAAGGAATTAGAAAAATTAAACATTAAAGATTATTTTCTAATAGCGCCTTCTTCTAATGAAAAAACCCTCAATTTTTATAGAAAAAATGATCTTGTCGAAGGTAAAGAGTACACCTTGTTTTGCGATAAAGTGAACTGATGTTAGAATAATGTGGATTTGTGCTCTCTAGTTATGCTCGACAGTGTCCTGTCGGCAACTCGGCAAACGTTTTGTTTTCCAAGTCATCCGTTAATCATTGAAAATATTTTGAATGATAGAATAATGTGGATTCGTGCTCTCTAGTTACATCCGTTAATCTTTG
Organism: Nanobdellota archaeon; assembly: GCA_051819745.1. Lineage (GTDB taxonomy): Archaea > Nanobdellota > Nanobdellia > Woesearchaeales > SKGA01 > SKGA01. The sequence continues at coordinate 44,125 of JBNJGO010000001.1, forward strand.
GCTTTTGCCTCATTGGGTGTTCACTCGGTCTTTGCACGAATCCTTTTTTTGTAGAATGTTGCTTTGTTTAAAAATGTATGTTTGTTTTTGTTTAGAATTTGTTTTTTTTTTGGTTGTTATTTGCTCTCTAGTTATGCTGGGAAAAAATCTTTTTTTTTTCCGGCACGCCAGCAGTTTCGACTTTTCTAATCGAGAAGTTTAAAATCAACACAGATTCGATACGTTCTTGGCGCATGCTGTCCTGCCTTGATTATATCAATTATTTCATATTTTCTTCCTGCTTTTTTGCAATACCTGTCAATCTCTTGTGTTGCTTTATTGAAATCGTCTTGATGGTAGAAAGCATACATATGGATTGTCGCTCCTTTTCTCGCTAGGGGTAGTGTTATATCAAGAAATTCTTCCGCTGTTTTTGGTAGTGGCATAACAATCCGGTCGAATGTTTCATCTAGTGTGGGGATTACTTCTCTAACATCACCACAATAAAGATCGACATTGTTGCACTTGTTTTCTGCGATATTTTTAAGCGCGTATTTATGTCCTTGAGGATTTATTTCAACGCCTACAATGTGTTGTGCAGGACTGTTTTTTGAAAAAACGCAAGGGTATGGTCCTGCTCCTGAGAACATTACTAGAACATCTTCGCCTTCTTGAATTTGTTGTGCAATACGTTTTCTTTCAGTTGATAATCGTGCTGAAAAATATACGCTTTCAACATTAACCGTGATAGTGCAACCATTTTCTTTGTAACGTGCGACTTTGGTTTTATTGCCCGCCAGGTGCTTTAACTCTTGAGTTCGATATACGCCTTCATGCTTATTTTGTTTAGCAAGAACAGTTTTAACAAGAGGATTTGATTGTAATAGGAGCTTTCCGATTACTGTTTGTTTGTCTTCAAGCTCGGGTGGTATTTCTATAATTGCAATACTTCCAAGAACATCATATGCTGTGTTCACTTGTTGAAGTTCTTTTTTTGACAAGTGTTTTTCAAGAACTTCTTTAAGTGGTTCTGCTTGAAGTAATTTCTTGTGTTTGTGTAATGTGGTATTTACAAGAGGATATGTTCCTTCGTATTCTTCTGTCACTGGAAAGAATAGCATTCCATCTTCTTTTTTTGGTTTATAATTGTGATTGAGATATTCTTTTGAAAGTAAGTATTGTTTTGCTTTTTGAGCATCTTGTAAAGGTATTTTTATTGCTAAAACCATTATTGTTAAGAAAACGCTCTCTATTTTATAAAAATACTGTTTTGATGGATTTTATTGTTTGTTGTAGAGAAGTTTTGCTCCTTGCAGTATAGCATCTACTTCTTTGTGATTGTTTGCTTTTCTAATATCTTGTTTTAGTTTTTTCGCTTGTCTAGTTTCTGATATTAGCCAACATATATGATCTTGATATTGGTTAAGTGTTTGCTTTTGTTCTTTCAAATAATGTTTTCTAAATACTGTGATATATTCTCTCGCTTCAGGATTGTCGATCGGTTTTGAGTTGAGCGCTTGCTGTGCTGTTTTGAATATTCCTGGATTGTTTCTTGCTAGTCGTCCAATCATGATTCCATCAGCATAGTGTTGTTCGAGAAGAAATTTTGTATGTCCTGGTTTAGCAATATCTCCATTTGCAATTACAGGTATTGAAAGATGTTTTTTGAGTTTCTTAAACGAATCCCAATCTGCTTTTCCACTATATCCTTGTCTAACTGTTCTTGCGTGTAAGATAACTGCATCAACACCTTCTTCTTGAGCGATTAATCCAATCTCAAGATAATTAATACGTTTATCATCAAATCCTTTTCGTATTTTTATTGTCAACGGCTTTGTCGTGGCTTGTCGTATTGTTCTGATTAACAATCTTAGTTTTTGAGGTTGCGTGAGCAAATACCCTCCTTTTTTCTCTCCAAGCACTCTTTTGAGAGGACATCCGCAATTAAGATCAAAACAGTTAACGTATGCTTCAGTTTGTTTTATTAATTCAAGAGCTTTTTTACTGTCTGAAGTTAATAATTGAAACGAGACCGGGATTGTGATTTGCTCTAATTTTTTGAGATCATAGAAATTATCTTCAACTGATTCTATTGCTTGGGTTTCAACCATTCCCGCGCCGTATATCGCGCATGTTTTCATGAATGATATTGAATTCACGCCTTCCATTGGAGCCAGGATTAAAGGATTATCGAGGGTTAACGTTCCTATCTTGAGTTCTTCTTTCATCGTGTTTTTCTCTGTTTTTCTTTGATTTCGACTAAAATTCTGTCAAATTAGTTTGTTTCTTGTTCTTATGGTTGTCTTTTATATTATGTATTGCAGATGATAGTTTCTTGCTCTCCTGTGGTGGTTCTATTGTTATTCCTACTTCTGCTTTGAGTTGCACTGCTCGTTTTGAACCAATTATTTCTGCTAGTATAGTATTATCAACAGTTCCAATTTCTTTTGCGCTTTTGATTCCTTTTTCATATAATTTTCTCGCTCTCACCCGTCCAATATTTTTGAAACGAAGTAAAGGTATCAATTCTGATTTCACACCATTTTTTGTTCTCATCCTGACGTGTCGGAGTAGGGCGAGAAGATGTTTATCTCCTTTCACTCGGGAAAGTTCTTCACACGCGTATAATAACCATTCTGCTTTTTGTAGTTTTATGGTGATTTCTCCAGGTCTAATACCATATGTTGCAAGAAGTTCTTGTTCGTTATTTTCTTCAGCCCAATCGTTAAGAAATAATGCTGTTAGTATTGTTTCTTCAAAATCATCTTGAGAATACATGTAAAATTCATCTTCTTCTATCAGCCATTCCATTGTTTCTACTGTTGCGCTCAGACGTTCTTCAAGACCTTTTCTCATACGAATTAGAGGTCTCATTTCTAGCGAACAGCTAATAAGATGATGTATTTGCAGTGTTTGTTGTTTGTTTGAATGTTCTTTTTTATTCTCTTTTGTTATGTTGTCAAGACCTTCAAGCAGAAGATGGGCTGTCATGGGATCTATGTATATTTCCGAAACTCTTTTTCCGAGACGCGTTGCCTGTAATTGATCGTTTTTCGTTTCTTGTTTTACTATTTCGCTTGCCGATATGAATTCGCTTGTGTTGTTTTGTTTATTTTCATGTTCACCCGTACTATTAGATTCTACAAAATCCCATTCTTGTAATGAAGTTATTACACGATGAAGTGTTCTGTTGAGCTGTCGTGGATTGCCATATTGATGCGCATAAAATGTTTTTGCAAAAAAGGATTCTAATTCCTGTGTTGTTGTTATTGTTTCTATTGCTATTAGACTAAGAATGTGTGTTCGAAGTACTGGTTCTACACCTAATTTTGAATAGATATCTTCCGGTTCTCCCTTTACATACTGGTATTCAAGCTGTTCTTTTTCTTCCTCTGTTCTTGCCAAAAGTATTGCTTCACCATATGATTCCATTCCAGGCCTTCCTGCCCTTCCCGCCATTTGCAAGTATTCAAGTACAGGTATAGGTGTCATTCCTCGTCCGCTGAATCGTTTGTAGTCTCTTATAATTGTTCTGAATGCAGGAAGATCAAGTCCTGCAGCGAGCGTTGGTGTTGAACATATCACATACAGTGTCTTTTCACGATATGCTGTTTCAAGTAGTTGTCGTTGTTGTTGTGGTAATCCCGCGTGGTGGAATGCTATTCCTTTTTTTACGCAGTTCGCAAGTCGTTTACATTGTGTTGTCGGTTGTGATAGTGCGTTTAGAATTGTTGTAGATAGTCCATCAAGTCGTTGTTGGTTTGTATCTGGAGCGTTGATTGTTTTAGCTATCTTTTCTGCTTGACTTTCCGCTCCTCGTTTGCTTGAACAAAAAATAAGCGCTTGTTTATGTTGTTTAATTGTGTCTATGGCAAGTTTTGTCGCAGGTTCTTTGCCTTTTGATTGTATTGACAGTGTTTTCATCTGCTTTCCTATGATACCTTGCTTCTTTAAATAGTTCTCGGTAACGCCCTTCACTTACTTTTCAAGTATTTTCAGGTATGATTTATATAATTGTAACTCGAGAAAATATTTTTTTTAACAAATATTCAAATCGAGAAGGGTGAATGGAAGTGAGCCCGCCGAAACCGTGAAAGCTTTGCTTGAGTGGCGCCAGCACCTCGTGCTGTGCGTTTGAACCTGTGTGTTCAAATCGAGAAGGGTGAATGGAAGTGAGCCCGCCGA
>JBNJGO010000001.1:48388-61423 GCA_051819745.1 Nanobdellota archaeon
AACCGTGAAAGCTTTGCTTGAGTGGCGCCAGCACCTCGTGCTGTGCGTTTGAACCTGTGTGTTCAAATCGAGAAGGGTGAATGGAAGTGAGCCCGCCGAAACCGTGAAAGCTTTGCTTGAGTGGCGCCAGCACCTCGTGCTGTGCGTTTGAACCTGTGTGTTCAAATCGAGAAGGGTGAATGGAAGTGAGCCCGCCGAGATTTGAACTCGGGACCACTCGATCACTGATTGAATATTTCGCTATCCACAAAATACTATTATCAGTCGAGCACTCTACCAGACTAAGCTACGGGCTCAAAAAAGTATAAAGCGCCTCCGGCCAGACTTTCGTCGAACACAAGGGTTCTTGCATTCCTTTCGAACTGGCGACCAATCGGTTAACAGCCGATCACTCTACCGCTAAGCTACGGAGGCAGGTGTCTTTATACTTAAGACAGTTCGTTTAAAAACAATAGTCTCTTTAAGAATTTTTTGTTTTTCAATGTGATTTTTGTGCTTTTTGTTCTTTTATAGTGGTTTTTTTTTGAAAAGATTTATATATGGGTTGTTACAAAACAATTGTATAAACTGTGAAATGGGATAAATATGGCTCAAGAAATATCGAATAAAGTATTGTCTGTTCTTGTAATTTTGGCTGTTGTAGTTTCGATTGTTGGAACATTTAGTGTATTTCAAGCGGTTAATCGGCCTTCAACGATGCCTTCGGCAGGAGATTCGGTTTCTGATTCTCCTACTACTCAAGGTGAAGTGTCTATAGGTATTGTAAATCAAGATCAATTACCTAAGGCGTCTGGACGAGTCATATTAGATGTCGTCCCGTCAAGTTAAGAACAGCAGATACTGTGCTAAAAGAATAAACAAAGAATCGGTTCATTCCGAAAATAATACTAAAAGGTGGATATATAATGGTTTCAAATAAAACAATGGGTGTATTGCTTATTGCAGCAATTGTTATTTCAATAGGAGGCGCTTTCACAAGCCTTATTCTGGTAAATTCTTCAACTCCGACTGGTCATCTTACTAATGAAGGTCAAGTTGATTTGAATATTCAATCTTCTCTTGCTATAAATTTGACTGATAATGCAATTAATTTCGGTGATTGTACTCCTGATGCTGGTTCTACAATTTTTGTAGACAGTGATCAAGCACAAGGTTCTGTTGATAACAGTAATTGTTCTGCAACAGGTACTTTCCCTGATCGTATGGCTCTTAAGAATGTAGGTAACGTTAATGCTATTGTCAATTTAACCACAACAGAGGGTGGTGACAGTCTTTTTGGAACTGCGGGAAATAATGGTTTTGCATTCAAAGCTATTGATGGTTCAAGTGCTTGTACTGGAACGTTACAATCAGATTATCAAAACATGACTGCTAGTACTGAATACAGCGTTTGTTCAAACATGAATTATGCTGACGGTAGCAATCAACTAGATATCTCTGCTGCTGCATGGTTATCGCCTCAAGCAACTGGCGGTGGTCAAGCAACCTGGACGTTTAACGCTTATACTGCATAAGGTGAATGATAATGTCATCTCACCATATTTCTTTTTTTTCTTTTCTATCTCTTTTTTTTATTATATCGTTATCCTTAGTTTCTGCTATTGGTATTTCTCCACCGAGTCAGGAAGTTACTTTTGAATCTGGTACTGATTATAATTTAACATTCAAGTTAACAGGACTTTCTAATGATGTAGAGCTTTCTGCTCAAGGCGCTCTTGAAGATTTCATTTCGTTTCCTGAGAATGTGATAGATTATGCTGGTCCTTCGAATTATTTTTCGGTGATAGTTACATTTCCTGAATATGATCAATTAACTTCGTTTGGAGAGCAAAAATCTTATATTAAAGCTCGAGAGCTTCCTCCCGAGGGTGGAACTCTAGCTGCAACAACTGCTGTTAATCCTACTATTAAAACTTACATTCCCGAACCAGGATTATACGCTGAAATTGAAGAATTTTCTATCGAGACGGTCTCTGAAGGTCAAAACGCTTCGTTTGACTTGTCAATACGCAATCGAGGAACAGAACCCTTTTCCTCGCAGAGTGTGACTGTAACAATTCTCGATCTTGAAGGTGAAGTGTTGGATTCCATCGTAGTTTCAGATGTTTCTGCTTCTCCTGGAGAGGTATTTACAACATCAAAAGAAATCGCTTCTGGTGATTTTAAGCCTGGAAAATACACTGCTACTGCTTCGTTTGATTTAGATGAATCCCGAAATCCTTTTTCCGCTTCAACATCTTTTTTTGTTGGCTCTACTGATATTGTACTTCTCAATCATACTTCTGTTCTGACCACCAACATGATCAACAAGGTTGATTTGACGTTCCAAAGCTTATGGGGTTCTTCTCTAGAGGGTGTTAGAGTATATTATACTGATGTTAATGGTAAGCAACAATCTCTTCCTTCAATTGATTTTGAGTCTTTTGAGGAAAAAACTGTTACAGCATTTATGGATCTCCCTCGGATGAATAAGACGATTTTCACTTCCAATCTCACTCTTGAGTTTCCAGAAGGATTCTCTTCAACACCTTCAAAAACGATTCCTTTAGAATTTGAGGTTCGTCAGAAAAAAGATTCTGATGTAAAAAGTGGGTTCTCATTCTCAGAAGGAACTGCTGTAACTAGCGTTGTCATCCTTGGATTCCTTATTTTAGCATTTATCGTGTGGTTTAACACGAGAAAGAAATCTAAGAAATAGTGTGCTAACACTTTTTTATCTCATTTTTTTTATATTTTATTTAGTTATTGTATTTTAGTTATCAGTAGATGTTATTTTTAGTTACTTTTTTTACTTTATTTTTGATGTGTTTGATTCTACTTTTGCTTTCGTCAGTTACAATAAGGAAAATTATTTAAAATATTGTTAGTATCATACTCTCATGGTTTCCTCTAAAACAAATAAGCACTCAAAAAGACGAGTTTCATCTTCTCAAAAAGCATTACCTGTGCTGACCTTAGTATTTGGATTGCTTGCTATTCTCATGATAATATCAACGTCGTTTATTTTGTTACAGCGTCAAAATACCGCAACCCTTTCAGAATCTAATGTTTCTTATGATTTTACCGTTGGTGATGATGTTGGTTTTATTCTTGATACTGATGCGATGCACTATGGTGTTGCGCCTGCAGGATCCTCCTCTCAAAGAGGGTTATTTGTTAATTCTTCAGAAGATGGGGTTGTTTATCTGTCTTCGCAAGGAGATGGCAATATTTCATTTTCAAAAAATGCTTTTCCTATTAGTGCAGGCGACCAGGAGATTGTTTCAACAACTCTTCAGGTTCCTTCTTCCCTTTCTCCAGGCAATTATTCTGGTTCAATAACTGTTACTGTTCGCAGGGGTGGCGTGCAAGTTGAATGAAAAATTCTTGAAAGGATTGATTGTAGTTCTTGTTGTAGTGTCTTTAGCAACTCAGTTTAGCGCGTTGTTTATACTTTCTTCATCTCATCAGATGACTGGAAAAGCAACTCTCACGACAAATGGGAATGTTTCTATAGGTATTGCAAGCATCCTTGCTATTTCTCTTGATAATTCAACTGTTGATTTCGGTGCGTGTGTTATTAATGAGTCTCAGTCTTATATTGTCCTCGATAGTTCTCTTAATGCTTCAGAAGGTGATAATAGCGTATGTTCAGGTACATTTCCAAGTTTTCTTTCTATAAAAAATGTTGGAACTCTTAGAGCAAATATTAGCATAAAAACAAATTATTCTTCTGTAGAGTTTTTTAATAATGCTCCTTCATGGTACGGGTTTAAAGTGATTAATAGCGAGGATTATGGTTGTCATGGTACCGCCCAAAATTCATACAAAAATTTCTCATCAACTGATTCCTTCCTAGTCTGTGATAATACTTCTTGGTTTCCAGGAAATAACAGTCTTGATATTGCTATTAAGGCAGTAATATATCCTAATACTACAACCAAACGATCTTCTTCGATAACATTTGAAGCCCAAGAATCCGATTAATCTGTTTTTTTGTATTTTTTTTTTACTATAAGTAATAACTTTTATATATGTCGTCTTGCTTTGTATGCTTTGGAGATGGTCAGTAATAAGTTTATATCATGGTCTGTTATTTTACTTTCGGCATTATTGCTCTTTCAAACAATGCTTTTGTTGTTTATGGGTGTTTCTGCTGTTTCAATTGATGCTATGGCTAGTGGTGGTCAATTCTCTCTTTGTTTGAATCATCCTCCTTCGTTAGATTTTTCATGTAATACTTCGTTGGTTGAAAAAGAAGCTTATTCTTGTCAGCTCAACTATTCTGACATTGATAATGATTCTCTTTCGTTTTCTTATCAGAACGAATCAGGATTTTTTAAGGGCAGTATTTCCTCTTCGGGAGTTTTTTCCACTGTCCCTTCTCAAGAGATGGTTGGTGAGAGAGATGTTTTCTTTTCCGTTTCTGATAATAGTGGTTGCAGTAATAATAACGCTAACACCAGTGTTGAATTTAATATTATCAATGTAAATGATCCTCCAGAATATGTTTCTACCATTCCGGATCTCGAATGGTCTCTTAGACAATCTTATAGAGGTATTTATCTTGATAATTTTTTTTCTGATCCTGACAATGATCCTCTCAATTATTCTTATAGTGTTTCTTCTTCAATATTTTCGGTCAATATACTGTCCAGTTCTGAAGTTGTTCTTTCAGCTTCAAAATGCGGAAAAGGATATGTGACGTTTACTGCAGAAGATCCGTTTAATGAATCTGCTTCAAGTCATATAATAAGACTTAACGTTCCTTGTGAAAATGAAGAGCAACCCGAGTCTTCTGCCGGTGGAGGTGGTAGTTCTATGCCTCCTCGAAAATGTATTCCTGATTGGAATTGTCAAGATTGGGGTGAATGTTACAAAAACGGCACTCAAAAAAGGAAATGTGTTGATGTCAATGCCTGTGAAGATGATTATGAAAGATATTTTTGGAGAGAATGCGAGTATGTTCCTCACTGTCATAATGGTGTTCGCGATGAAGATGAGACTGGTGTTGATTGTGGTGGTTCATGTCCTCCTTGCGAGACGTGTGATGATGGAATATTGAATAATCAGGAAGAAGAAATAGACTGTGGCGGTCCTAATTGTCCATCGTGCAAGAATTGTTCTGACGGTATCCGTAATTATGGTGAGGTAGGTGTTGATTGTGGTGGTCCTTGTCCTCCTTGTGAGACCTGTTTTGATGGTATCCAGAACCAAAATGAAACAGGTGTTGATTGTGGCGGTCCATGTCCACCGTGTGCTGATATCGAAACTCCTTCCCCAATTAAATCTTCAAACGATTTTTTGACACAAATACTTGCTCCAATCGGTGGTGCTATTGTGTTGTTTGTAGTAATATATCACTTTTTTAGAAAACAACTGTCTCGACTTCTTACCAAAATAAAATGGTTTTTATCTGGAAAACGAGATAAGGAATTATTGCTTAATACTGATCAAAAATTTGCTTTACTTAATGCTATTCGTAACACTGCTTCCTTGCTTTCCACATTGAAATCTTCGGAAAATAATACTGAACAGTTACGTTCTATAAAACATGCTGTGGAAAAAACGTATCGCCAATTATTTTCTTATGTTACAAAAAGAACTTCTTATGTTGCAGTTGATTTTACTCAAGACTTATCTTTGCTTAAGACATCTTCTCTTACCAAAAAAACTTTACTTTCGGCGCATTCATTATATCAATCTCTTGAGAAATCATCCCCTCATATTTTAACCACCCTTGAAGTTCACAACGAACTTCTCAGGACTTTAGTTGTTGCTCATGCTCCTGTTCAGAAGACTGATATAGCGAGAGTTATAGATCAAAAATCTCCTGGAGATCACCCTACTTATTCTGCGGTTGTCTCTTCATTGTATAATGCTCTTGTTGCCCTGCAATTCGGCGAGATTTCAACCGCCAAAAATCATTATTTTATTGCTTATTCAAATTATGCTTCGAGTTCCTTGTCGGTTCAAGAAAAAACATATTCTCTTCTTCATGAAACGTATTTGCTTATCTCTTCAATGTCTCGTTGGAATTAATTGATCTGTTTTACACTGTTTTTTTTATCTTTATTGTATTATTCTTCTCGAAGTGTATCTGCAGGTTGTAATTTTGCAGCTTGTAGTGCGGGAAGACTTCCTGCTATAATCCCCACTATAAATGAAAATAATATTGTTCCAAGAAATAATTCTATTGAAACATGAGCTATAAGATATGTTTTTCCAAGAGCTAGTCGACTAATTTCTTCAACTGCTTTTGCAAGTCCGGTTCCAAGTATGATTCCTATAAATCCTCCGACAAGACCTAGTAATCCTGATTCGATTGCAAATAGTATGAAAATATCTTTATTTCTGGCTCCTATTGCTTTCATAATTCCAATATCTTTATTTCTCTCAAGCACTGAGGTGTACATTGTGTTCATTATACCGACGCCACCTATAAATAAGCTGATGGCTGCGATACCGATAAGAACTGCACTCACAACATCCAATATGTTTTGCACGCTTTCTAGAAGGTCTTCGGGTGTTTTGACTGTGAATGTTTTATCTTCTACTCGTTCGTCTCGATGCCATGCTAATTCTCGTGTAATTGTTTGAGCTACTTCTGTAGGTTTCTTGTCATCTTGAATTTGGACGATAATTGTATCAACACGGTCATTTATTCCGCTGACTTCCTGAAAGGTATTTTCGCTCATCACAAGCATCTTATCATCAACAGAGTTTCCTAGCGGTCCATAAAATCCTATCACTCGAAAATTGTTATTGTTTATTTCTATCTTACTATTAATATCAAGGTTTTCACCATCATACAGTCCTTTTTGCGCATGATGAATTCCAGCAACAACAACCGATCCGCTTCCCTGTTCTATATCCCTTCCAGCTTCTAATTCTGCTGTAAAACTTTCTTTGTATATTGATAATGATTCGCGTGTCGTCGGCACACCTACGATAGAATAATATCTGGTACTATCATGGTATTTGATTTTAGCGCTAGTCATAGTATAACTGCTAACTGCTCTTATTCCATTGAGTCGCGACACGAATTCTCTATCGTCGACAGTGAGTTTGTTTGATCCCGCGCCTTCCCCTTGGCTACTAAATAAAGAGTCTGGTTCTATAAAGAGCTTATCGCTTCCTATTGATTCGAATTCTTCATAAATCGCTTCTTCAACCCCTTGTCCCAAACTAATAAGTGAAACTACCGCTGCAATTCCTATTATTATCCCGATAAGAGTGAGCCAACTACGAAGACGTCTTCGTTTAAGCGATTGCCAGGCGATATTTATGTAATCTCGTATCATTATATTTTCTCATATTATTTGTCAATCAATCATTATACGCATAATATTAATTATTTTCTCAACGCATCTACTGGTTGTAATCGCGAAGCTTGACGTGCGGGTAATGTTCCTGAAAGGGCACCAAGAACAAATGCAAATACCAATGATCCGATAATAAGTTCTGGTGTCAGGCTAGCTTGAAGTAATCCGGAACTTAATTGTGATTGTGCGATTATTTCAATAATTTTTGCAATTCCTCCACCAAGTATAACGCCAATAATTCCCCCCATCATCCCTAGTAATCCTGATTCGACAAGGAAAATATGCATTATATTCTTGTTCTTTGCTCCTATTGCCTTCATAATCCCTATGTCTCGTCGTCGTTCAAGTACGGAGGTATACATTGTGTTTGTAATATTGATACTTCCAACAAGCAAACTTATTCCTGCTATCCCTGTTAGAAGAATTTGCACAATTAAGAGTATTGATTTGAATGATTCGAGAGTGTCTTGTGGTGTACTAATGCTAAAATCTTCTTCACCAACATCTTGATCCCTGTCTTGACGTAATTCCCGCTCAACAATATTTTTTATTGCGATAAGTTCATTTTCGTCTTTAACAACAACTGATATGAGATTATAATCATTTTCAGATAAATCAAACACTTCAATCATTGTTTCTTTTGACATGAGAATATTATTATCGAAAATTGGATTGCCTGTTTTCTCGAGAATTCCTACAACGCGAAAATCTTCTCCCTTAATATATGCTTTATCCCCTATTTGTGGTTTTTTTCCGTTAAATTCCACTGCAGATCCAAGAGTTATAGTGTTAGTATCATCATAATCGACGATTCGCCCTTCCAATGCTTTAAATGAATATTGTCGGAGTATTTGTTCTTGTTTTTCTCCCGATAACATTGAAAAGGCATATGCTTGAGTTTTTTCATCATGAATTTCAATGGCTGTTGAGTGTATGAAAAGCCCCATACTTTGTTTAACACCTTGAACTCGTTCGATAATTTCAACATCATCTTCTCCTACTGTACCTACTGCATTTGTTCCTGGTGGTCCAAAAGATGTCCCTGCACCTTGTATGGTAAAAGAGTCCACCCCTAAACTCGCGAATTGTTCGATAACACTATCTTCCAGTCCTTGTCCCAAACTAATGAGAGCAACTATAGTTGCAATTCCTGCAAATATACCTATGAGTGTTAGCCAACTTCGTAATCGCCGGTGGGTGAGGTTAGTCCATGCGATTTTTAGGACGTCTTTAGGTTTCATACAAGTCTCTCTTTTTATTCTTTTTAGTTTGATTGTTGTTTCTTTTTTCTCTTAAGATATATTCTCCGTCCAACATATCCTAGAACGACAACTAGTAGAATAATAAGCCAAGGGTTGGTGGTTTGTTGTTGTTCTATAGAGTGATTGTATTCCATTGGAACAGTAAATGTTTTGTTGTATTTTGTTGTTGTTTCATCTTGAAATACTGTGTTAAATGAGAGCTTGGTATCCTTTGTTTTTGGTTTTATGCTGAATTCTTGTGTCCTATAATCGTCCGAATCAAGATCTCCAATGTACGTTTGCCGTCCTGAAAGAATCTCGTACTCATCAGATTCTTCAAGAGTCACTTCTAAGAATTTCAGATCATGCATTCCTTTATTGACAAATTTAATATCTACCGTTCCTTCTTGTCCTGATTCCATAATTGTTGTAGAATCCATATAGGTATCAAGTTTTGGTTGCGCTTGCACAGTCACACCAATAATATTTTGTTTTTCAGTTTTTATTCCTTCATTATCATAGAACGTCATGCTAAGAGGTAGTTTGTAAGAACCGGGTAGGGCATCTGACTCTACAACCAAAGGGTAGATAACAACTTTCATTTCGCCAGGATTAAGCATATCAATGTATTGTTCATCAGAACTTTTTAATGGGGTAAATGGTAGCTCCTTAATATTTTCATCTTGATTTGAAATGAGATTTAGCGTTGTTGTAATATCTCGAAGCGCAATATCAGCATTATTTTGTATTGTTAGTTGAAGGTTGGCTTGACTTCCCGCTCTCATATCTTCAGGATGTGTTACAATATCTCTTATACTTATTGATGCATAACTGTTTTTGACTGTAATATCCTTACTTGTTTCTTGCCAGTGTCCGAAAGTATTATCATCAGTGTATCTTATGTTCAGTTTATTATCTCCTGCAGGAGCATCACTTGCTATTTTTAGTTTAAAATCATGGACATAACTTTCTTGTGATTTAAGCTCTCCAATTTCTTTCATAGCCTTATTTTCGCTGAGTGTTGTAAAGGGATATTGGTCTACCACCTTCATCACAGCATCTTTTGCATTTTCATTCCCTGTATTTTTCAGTTCGACGGTTACAGTAACATATTGTCCTGGTCGAGCAGGTTTTGGTTCAAATTTTAATATATCAACCTGAAGTTGAGAGCTATCTGTTTCTCCTGAAACTAAGCTAACGCTAGCTGTTGTAAGAATCAGTAGTATTCCTAAAAATAATGGTAGTGTTTTGTTCATTGTTTCACCTTGTTGTGTTTTGTGATTGTTCCATCGCGTAAATATTCTATTCTATCTGCAAATTCTGCAACTTCTTCATCGTGAGTTACCATAATTATCGTTTTTCCTTCTTTATCATGTAGTTTTCTGAGAAATTCCATTACTGTATCTCCCGTGTTAGTATCGAGATTTCCAGTTGGTTCATCAGCGAGTATGACTTCAGGATCTACAGCTAAAGCTCTTGCTATTGCCACTCGTTGTTGTTGTCCTCCTGATAACTCTGATGGTCGATGATTCATCCTGTCTTCAAGACCAATCATGTGTAATAGTTGTTTTGCTTTTTGCGTTCGTTTTTCTTCTGACACTTGTTGGAATAATAATGGCAACATCACATTTTCTTTTGCAGTGAGTGTGTTGATGAGATTGAATTTTTGAAATATGAATCCTATTTTTCGTCCTCGAAGTTGTGCGAGTTCTGATTCTGTAAATGAGTTTATGTTTTTTCCATCGAGAAATATTGTTCCTTTTGTTGGTTTGTCAAGAACTCCTATCATATTCATTGCAGTCGATTTTCCACTTCCTGAAGGACCCATGACTGCGAGGAACTCTCCTTTGTTCACGGCGAGGTTCAGTCCTCGTAACGCATGGACTTTTGTTTCTCCCATAGTGTATGTTTTCCACACGTCTTTGATTTTGATAAGAGTTGTTGTGTTCTTGTCCGATCGTTTTTTCTTTATTACCACAGTCACACCAAATGATTTTCTTTTCTTATGATTCTTTTTTAAGAGGATTGTTTTTATAAACATTATGGAATCATTTCTTTTGAAACTATTTTTTTTTTTTCATAGAGTTTAAAAATACTACTATCATCGCTTTTTTTCATGATAGAGTTATATGATTGGCAAAGACAAGCTTTGGATCAGTTAGAGCAGTATGATTATAATGGTATTATAAAAGTCGCTTCGGGTAAAGGAAAAACAATTCTTGCTCTTGGTGTTTTAGAGCGATTTTTTAATACTGATTCTCAAACAAAAGTGCTTGTTGTCCTACCAACTATTTATCTCATGCATCAATGGAGAAAAGAAATTGAACGATTTCTCCCTGGAGTTTCAACAAGTTTGTATTATGGTGCTAAAAAAGACGTGTCTGGTCAGATCGTATTATCAGTAATTAATTCTGCTTCTCGTGCAGAGTTTGATGCTGATTTGTTTACAATTAAAATTCTTGATGAAATTCATCATTACGGGGCTGATTTATACTCGAGTATTTTTTCTGTTCATTCATTGCACACTATAGGGTTAAGCGCCACTCCTGAGCGTGAAGATGAAGGTGATCTTGCCATTCGTTATGGTGCAGGTAGTATTGTGTATAGTTTAGATAATCTTGATGACCTTCGAGAACGTTTTTCATTATGTACTATCCGTGTTCCTCTTTCGTCCCAAGAATATATTCGTTATGCTGATTTGCGAAAGGAATATCGTCGTATGCTTGCCATTACTGGAATGAATGCAGGTCAAGTTGAATTTAAAGGTCGTAAAGGAAATAAGTATGCTCTTCGCGTTCTTAAACTTTGGAGTAAAATGGCTTCAATTCGTCATCATGCCACATATAAACTACCTGTTATAAAAATTCTTTTCAAAGCAGAATCAGATCAGAAAATTATTATTTTCAGTGAATCTATAGCTTTTGCTGAACTTGTGGGTCGAGAATTAGATGCTATTGTTGTCCACAGTAAGATGTCAAAAAAACTTATCAAGGATCGTCTTGAAGAATTTCGTCAACGAGATCGTGCAGTACTTGTCGCCCCTCGTATGATTGATGAGGGTTATGATGTTCCTGATGCAACTGTTGCGATTATAGCTAGTTTTCGTCGTTCTCCTCGACAGATGATTCAACGAGATGGTCGTATTTTACGGACAAAAGAATTTGTTCGTCGTTACACTCTTGTCATTGAAGATGTTGAAGAAGAAAAGTTCGCTATGCTTCTTCAAAAAACCGGCATGGCCGAAATTGCTTCCAACGGATCGTGGTTGCGTTATGCTGGTAGTCTTATCCAAGATTTTTCCTTTTTGAAAAAATGCAAGGAGTTTATAGAGCAAGATGGTGCTGAAGGATATAATGAGTGGCTTGTTCGAAAACTTGACTTATATGCTCGTGCTAATACTTTTGATAGTTCTTTTTACGAGCGTCATAAAATTCCTATTAAAGATCTTGTCGAGCAATATCCTCGTAGATGGCCTTTTCTTGAAACTTCAACTTCAAAAGAGACCTCTGTAACTGTTGATTTTAATTTTTCTTTTGATACTCAATCAATTCTTAAGAATGATCTCCGTAAAGTTAATGCTCGGATTTCATTACCTGATACTGTTTTTCTTGCTTTTATGAGGGCTATCGAAGGAGAATCGTTTTTTGTTAATTCTGAAGTCCGTCAATTCATTGATGATATTGCTTCTCAAAAATCTCTTTCTCAAGGCAATAAAAATTCGTTATGGTCTGAACAACTTCATCAATTCATTCGTGATCTTGATAAGAAAATTTCTTAATATGTTCTCCAGTTATATCTTCATAAACTTTTATTCTTTGTCGTATTTTTGCAGAATCAGTATTAGTTTGGTCGGCAAGCGCAATGCAAAATATTCTTTTCATTGTTTCTTTTGTTATTATGTTCATTATGGTATTGTCTACCGTTATTTTTCTAGTTTTAATATTTTTTTTTAGGGATTCTAATCCTAATCCCCAATCATCAATTTCAATTTTCAGATCTTGTTGTTGTAGTGTTAATTCATTATTCTTTTGTTTGTAATCGATGTTGTTTTTTTGGAGCTGTTCAATTAGAAGATTCCATTCTTGTTGTGGTATCATAACATCAATATCATTAACATCAATATCTTTTTTTGTTGAATAATGTTTTAAGCAAAAACTTCCGAATATGACATATGTTATATTATTATTTTTTAGAATAGGGAGCACTGTTTTCCAAAATAAAATGAGTCTATTATAATGAGTAGTATTTTTATTTTTTTTCATTTCTAATTTTTTTTAATACCAAACTATAAAGATGTTTTGTTTTCAAGAAGTAGTTTTGAAAAAATATGAGAGTCCTCTGGCGAGAGTTGAAAGTCTCGAGTTGCAGGAGAGACCCAGAAAAAGCTTTGTTTTTTTCGCTGGTTTGATGTAGTCGAACCCGAGAAGAAATATTTTATTTCTGATCATGTCGCGAAGCGAGTGAAACCGAAGCCTCTGGCGAGAGTTGAA
>JBNJGO010000001.1:61523-77236 GCA_051819745.1 Nanobdellota archaeon
GGTTTGATGTAGTCGAACCCGAGAAGAAATATTTTATTTCTGATCATGTCGCGAAGCGAGTGAAACCGAAGCCTCTGGCGAGAGTTGAACTCGCGACCTCTACCTTTCTGTCACTTCACTCCGAAAATAATTTATTCAGAGCGAAAAGTACCAAGGTAGCGCTCTACCACTGAGCTACAGAGGCGTGTGTTTTTTTCTTTTCTTTTGCTATTGGAGCGGATGTGGAATGTAGCTTTCGGTTTGACCGGACGAAACAGCTTCACCGAGTTATACGCCTGTATGGTCTGTTAAAAACACTGTTTTATTTAAGAATGTTTTGTTTTTTAGGCTTTTTGTTTCGGTAGTTGTTCTCTAATAGTTTCAATCATGGTATTGAATTCTTCTTCTGCTATAATTGCTCCGCAGGCGTGAGTATGTCCTCCTCCGGTTGAATTGTTCACTGTCAAAAGAGCTTGTTCTAATATGTCATGGACATGTAGTTTACTGCTTCGAAGAGAACATTTATAGCTCCCATTGCTTTTTCGTGCGATAATTATCATCTTATCGGGATATGTATACAGTAATTCGTTCGAGAGATCTGTAGTGTATGAATTTTGTTGGTCGTTGTATGTGAATAAAAGTAATGGGTCTTTTTCATTGATATGGAGTTGTTCTTTGAGTTTGTTATATTCGTGATTGTGTTTTTCGAATCGTTTCATGATAAGTTTTGCTTGTGAGTGTTGTTTTTCAAGTAATTCTTCTGGCTTGCTGATTCGAGTAAGCATTTTCATTGATGAAAGGACGTCTTTTTTTGATCCTTTCAGGTTAAAAGAGAATATTTTAGCTAGTTCTCCGACTTTAGTCTCGAAAAGTGCTTGTTGGGCGGTGTTTGTATCTGCCGGTAAAAATCCTGGATGTTCTTGTTGGAATGTTTCAAGCACGTCTTCAGGTGGTAATTGCCAATCTGAAACAATACCTGTCACTGCTAGCCACGCGTCTTTTTCGCTTATTTTATATGCGAAATAGCTTGTTGCGGTATTGTCGTTGGGATTTTTGACAAGTGGATTGAGATATGTTGTTCCCTTCGCTTCTTGAACATCATGATGGTCTATCCAAACAATTTCTGCTCGAACAGCGTCTATAAATTCCTCTTCCACTTTTGCTTTATCGAGTATGACTACTAAATCAGGCGAATAATCATTTACTTTCTTAGTAAGACTTTCTTTTACAATAGAACTTTTTACAGGAATGCCTTTTCCTGTTCGTACCATTCTATATAATATTAAAAACGATGAAAGCCCGTCTGGATCGTTATCAAAAAGAAATAGTGGTCTGACTGCTGTTTTGATTTTAGTTCTAATGTCCTTGATTAGTTCTTTTTCGTCCACAGTTACTCACTTCATTTTCCTTTACAATGTGCGCAACCGCGTTTCTTTTCGACTTGGGAATGTCGTATTTCGTTTTTTAAAGCATCAACTTTGAGAAGTGTTGTTTCCATATCCACATCTAGTAATTCTTTTAATGTTTCATTAATTACGATACTTGAGATAAATTGTGTTATCGGGCTGTATACTCCTTCTTTTTTGATCATTCCTGTATCAAACTCTTCTTCGAGACATTTTAGACATGGTCCTTTTTTTTCTTGTTGTTTGTCTACTACTAGAACGTGTCCTTTATGTTTACTGTAACTAATTGTTATTAGTGGTATTTTATTTTCTAGAGCATATTTATTAACAAGAAGTGATGTTTTTATGTTGTTGCTCGCATCAATAATAACATCTGCTTTAAGCAAGAACATGTTATCCTCGTGTAATTCTTCGTGAAAACTTTTGATTTGGATGTTTTCAGTGATGTTTTCAAGTAATTTTTTTGCTTGTTTTGCTTTGAATTTACTTATATCTTCTTTTGTATATAATGTTTGTCGAGGGATTTCTTGTTCGTAGACTCTTTCTTTATCTACTAATCGTAAGTTTATTGAATTTCGAGCGAGAGCTTCAATAACGCTTGATCCCACACCGCCTAATCCTATAACGCTTACTGTTTTGTTGTTGAGTTCTTCAACAAGCTTTTCATCGACTAATTGTGTTTGCTTTACGAGTTTCATATTGACCACCATGTTGTATATGTCATATTATGATGTTTTTAACATCCGATGTGTTAGTTCAACCTTTGTTATATTATGTTTTTTTGGTTGATTGTTGATTAAAAAGAGTTTAACTCCGAGTTTCGTTTGGGAATGAGAACTTCTATATAAATCTGATTACTTTAAAAAGAATACTGCTTATTTTCACTCAATCGACACAATATTTATAAATACTCATTATACTTTCTGTATGTAGGTGAGTTGTGAGGGTATTAGATTGAAAATTCATGTCTTAGTCGGGGTTGCTTTTTTGCTAGTGGTGCTGTTTTCTTCAAGCGCTTACTCGCTATCTTTTGATGTAGAACCAATTACTTCTCCTGATAATGTTACTGTTAACACTGATTTTTCATGTGTTTTCACTCCGAACGAAACAGCTACAGCTAATATCACTTGGTTTGTTTCTCGCCTTGATGATTCTATTGAACAGTGGACTGCTGATGATAATTCTTCTATTGCAGTGAATTCTGGTGTTGAGACAACTATTACTACTCGCTCTGCTTCTGATAATACGACAAAAGGAGAATTATGGTGGTGTCAAGTAACGCTTTACAATTCGACAGATAGTATGATTCTTAACTCTTCAACTAATGTCTCTATTGTTAATTCATTACCTGAAATTTCTCATCCCGAGCAGTCAGCTGTCATAAGTCATTCTGAAGATGTGCCTTATTCGGACTCGGCTACTGCAACTGATGCTGATGCTGATGATATTTTTTGGACTTATGCGTATAGTGGTCATGATCCGATCAGTACTGATTTTGATATTTCTCCTTTTGATTTTAATATTAATAGTGGTTCTGGTTTAATGACTTTTGAAGTAACTAACGAGTCTCAAGCAGGCAACCACACTGTTGACATCATTGCTAAAGATGGTAGTGGGGACGGTCATGTTCGTACTGTTATTTTTGAAATAATCCCCGTTAATGATTCTCCTTATTTTGATTTGTCAATGGTAAATTGTACTGAAGGCGAATGGTGTAATGGAACGCTTCCTGTCCTTGATGAGGAAGATGATGCGTTGACATTTTCCACCAATTCCACTCTTATCAATCTTTTATCCAACGGTTCGTATTCTTTTATTCCAGAACGAGAACACGTTGGGTTGCTTGACGTCGAAGTGAATGTATCTGATGGTGTTGTTGGTAATAATATTTCTGAAACATTCACCTTTAATATTACCTCGGTCAATCAACCTCCAAATCTGTCTCTAGAATCAATGACTTCTCTTAATCAAAACGAGTCTTCTCAGCCGTTTATTGCGATTTTCAATGCTTCAGATATTGATTATAATGATACTTTGGAATTTTCTATTTCCCCTGTTTGTGGTGAGGATCATTGGAATATATCTAAATTTGTTGATCTTAATGAGTCCACACCTGCAAAAGCAATAATTAATGTTTCTTTCTTTGATGATACTACTTGGCTTTCATCAACCACTCACACTAACGATTTCGTCCGTTGTCGTGAAGTTGTTGTTAGTGTTTCTGATGCTTTAGCGTCTGATTCAGTCCTTCTCAATCTATCAGTTAATAATACTAATGATGATCCTATTATTCATGAACAAAGCTATGCTTCTGTTAATGGGGTTCAAACAAACATATCTGATCTTACGACTCCTCAGGGATTTTCTTTTGAGTATAAAGTCAACGCCACCGATCTTGATATGTATACTTATCAAGGAGATTCTCTTCAATTCTCGATTTCAGGTTCGAACGCTTCATTATTTTCAATTAATGATTCTACTGGTTTGATCTCTTCAGAGTCTACTCTTGACTCCAGTGGTCTTCTTTCATTTAATGTTACGGCGTCTGATTTGTATGGTGCTTCTGCAACAAAAACCATTTCTATTGATGTGGTTGAAAGTAATGTTCCTGTTATTCACTCTTTTCCTCCTGTAGAATGTAGTGAAGATTCGATATGTGAACTGTATATTAATGCTACTGATGAGGATGTTGAAAATCTTACTTTTATAGTTAATGAAATGTCTTTTATCAGTCCTGATTCTACTGTTAGTCAATCCGCTCAAGGTATTGCTAATGTGTCGTCTCTTTTTAACATGTCTTTTAATTTTAGTTCGTATAATGATAGTGTTCCGGTAAATGGTTCTCGAACAATTTATTTATTGAATTTCACACCTAAAAATAGTCAAGTTGGTAATTATAGTTGGAACGTTTCTTTTGTTGATTCTCTTGGTCTTAAAGACACTCAAGAAGTGTTGTTTTCGGTCAATAACACGCCTGACACCCCTATTTTAAATACTTCTGATTTTGAATCCTCTGTTATTGTTGAAAATATTTCTTTTTCAACCAGTATTTCAATACAGGATGATGATTTGTTATATGGTTTAGATAATATCAGTTTTAACATGTCTCTAACTTCAAATAATATCACTGCATATTCATTCAACAAAACAGCACCTGATCGTTCAGAGTTCTCGTTCCTCCCTAATAGTTCCCACATTGGTGTTCACACCATTAATATATCTATTAATGATTCTACTTCCAGAACTGATTCTAGGGAGTTTTCTTTTGAAGTGTTTGAAAAAAGCATGCCTCCTCAAATAACTTCTATTTACCCAACAAACGATTCGTTTTCCTTTTCAAGTCCACAACCCGGAAATAAATCCAATGTTTCTTTTAGTGAAAACGCTTCTCTTGAATTTGATGTCGAAGCAGAAGATCCTGATGATGATAACATGACTCTTTCATGGTATTATGATGGTGTTAAAAATAGTTCTTGTTCCTACAACGGTAATGGTTCTTGTCCTTTGAACATTTTTTTTAATTTTGCTGATGCTGGAATTCATACTGTTACTGCTGTCGTTGAAGATGAATATTATGCAAACGCGACTTATGAGTGGATCGTTGATATTAATGACACCAACCGAATTCCTTTATTTTTGAATGATATACAAGACTATTCGTTTGACAATGGTCGCTCATTAAGTGGTTTTTCAAGAGTATATGATTTTTTCAGATTATCTTCATCCAATATGGTATTTATAGATCCTGATGATGATTTGAATCAAAACAATCTTCTTGATGAAGATGAAAATAATACCTTATCGTTTTCTACTTCTAGTGTGACTGGAAGCACTTCTTGTGATGATTATATTGAATTTTCTTTTGATGGTGTTGATGTTGGTCTTAATCCTACGTCAGTCGGAACCTGTTATGCTCAGTTTATAGCTACCGATCCATACGGTGAGTCTGTTGGTTCAAATGTGGTTCGTTTTGACATTACGGATGTGGATGAAGAGTCTTCAAGTTCTTCTTCAACAACAAGTACTTCTTCTGGTACAACTACTGTTCGTGAAACAATAACTATTCCTCTTGAAGAGGAGGTTGATGTTCCTGAAACATTCGATATAATGACTGCTGGTACCACTTCAATATATGAGAATGGTTCTGTTTCTATTCCTATTGTTGTTGAAAATTCTTGGAATGAAGATTTAGGTTCTATCTCCTTTTCAGCAAACACCTCGCTTGATGAGAATATTAATTTTACATTTAGCGAAGATTACATTCAATCCCTTTCACAGGATCAAACTAGTAATATTACTCTTTTTATGTCTTCATATCGTTTTGAAGGTCCTTTTGAAGTAAATATCAGTGCGACAGTAGAATCTCTTGATGGTTTTGTGGACACTGAAACAGTGTATATGAATGCTCTTGAAAAAGCAGGTGAAGATATGGATTCGGTTAATTCAAGAATAGGTTTTACTAGGGATTTGTTAAGCGATAATCCTGAATGTCAAGAATTAACAGAATTTCTTGATTCTGCTGAAAACATGAGTTCTTCTGATCCAAGAAAATCTTTGGAAATGGTTGATACTATCACTCAAGCGTGTAAATATATGATTAATCCTCAAACAGAAAAACCTTCTACTGAAATGCCAAAATCATTTTTGGGTCGTGTTAAGACGTTTGGTGGTTCATTATTTGATTTTAGCAGGTTAGGTGTGACTCTTTTGATAGCTTCTATTGTTGCCGTTATTATAGGTGTGTTTAGTATATTTACTTTGAAAAGAATTTAATGTGTTGTTTACTCTTTGTTTTCAAGATGATGGTATGCTTTAATAAGTTTTTTATAGAATCGTTCTTGATAATTTTTATCTAATTGATCGTATTTTTCTTTTGCTTGAGAATATAATTCTTGTGCATTTTCAAGTTTTTCTTCTCGTTCAATTGCATTAAGCAATCTAACTAATTCCTCTTGTTCTTCAAGTTGATGGTGGTTGTTGGTTTGTCGTGTTCCTTTATGAAAAAATGATGCTATTTTTAAAAGTAGAGGTGTTTTTGCGTGTTCTTTAATGAGAAGATCAACTATTTCCTTGAATTCATCTAAGAGTACAAGCAGTTGTTCTCGAGAGTATGTTTTTGGAGTATATTCTATAATTCCTATTTTTTTTATGTATTCTTCTACTTTATCATGATCTTTTTTTTCGAGATATAATTGTTGTATTTCTTCAAGAAGTTCATCATAGGTAAATTCGATATCTAATTGTAGTAATTGTTTAAAAAAGTTTTTCGATACAATATAAAGATCTTTTTGAGTAACATCTGTTTTTGATTTTAAACGAGAAATAGCGCTTTCACTTTGTTGTTTGATAAAAATAAGACTGGGTCTATTCTCATCCTCTTTTTTTGCACTCATTATATCTATGACACCTTATGATATTTATAAATGTTGTCTCTTTTTTCGTTTTGATTTTTCTTATTTATTGCAATTTAGGTTTAATACTTCGCTGTTTTGCAACGACTAAATAATTTCGCGTTGTAATGACCAAAAATCCGTCTTGAAAATCTGTCAATACTTTCCGCTTGCTCTGATTGGGATGGTTGATTTTAGGATTTTTGTTTTATTCGTTTTTGCTTGTTGTTTCAAGATAATATGTACCGATAAGTGGAATTTGTTCTATAGTTCCTTTGACTTTAGTTGTCGATCCTTTTTCGGGAATTTCGGACTGTGCTACAAAAATACTGTCTGTTTCTCCTTTTAGCATATATCCTGAAAAAGATCCTAATTCGATCCCTTCTTGCACTGTTCCTTTAATAGTTACTGTTTCGCCCACTGATTCTTCAGTTTTAATGTCCTCTATGGGTGTTGTACATGCAGTTAAAAAA
The DNA here is from genome assembly GCA_051819745.1 of Nanobdellota archaeon. GTDB lineage: Archaea > Nanobdellota > Nanobdellia > Woesearchaeales > SKGA01 > SKGA01. The sequence continues at coordinate 68,772 of JBNJGO010000001.1, forward strand.
ACCATGACTGCCAATAACAAAAGCATACTAATGTGTTTTTTATATATCATAATTATTTCTTCAGATCTTCTTATTTTTATGTGTTTCGAATAATTATTAAACAAAAATAATTTATGTCTTTATCTTTATTGCCTTGTAAATGACACTCATTCAGTATAATGTGATTTTGTCTTGAACTAAGTTGTCTTTATTTCTTTACCGCATAACATAAATAAATACGTTGTTTTTCTTTTCAAGTAGTGTCATAAGCTATTTATATGTGTTCGTATGCGAGTATATTATGACTGATAAAGAATCTTTTCTTTCAAGACCTGACGAGTTCATTGATGAACCTTCACGTAGAAAAATAGAATACTATGCGAAAAAATTTGCTAATGCAAGGATTGAAGTGGCTAAAGTAGTTATAGGTCAAGATAAAGTCGTATCTCTTCTTTTTGAGGCATTAATAACAAACGGTCACGTTCTCATAGAGGGGGTTCCTGGAATTGGTAAAACTCTTCTTGTCAGGACTCTTTCCAAAATAATTGGTTGTTCCTATTCTCGTATTCAGTTCACACCTGATTTACTTCCAACTGACATTGTTGGTGTAACAACATATGAAGAAGGAAAAGGATTTTTTACGATAAAAGGTCCTGTGTTCTCAAATTTTGTTCTTGGTGACGAGATAAACCGTTCTCCTCCGAAAGTACAATCTTCTTTACTTCAGGCGATGCAGGAGCGAGAAGCTACTATTGGTAAAGAAACATTCAAATTGCCAAGTCCTTTTTTTGTAATGGCAACACAAAACCCTGTCGAAAATTTAGGTACATATAAATTACCTGAAGCTCAGCTTGATCGTTTCATTTTTAAGATTCGTATGGATTATCCTTCTATTGATTACGAAGAAGATATTTTAGATACGAATATTAGTATCCAGAAATTTTCTTCATTTGACATTCCTTCTTTGTTCGATTCTGAGGAAATTCTTGAAATTCAAGGTCTTTCAAAAAAAATATTCATGGATCAAAAATTAAAACGCTATATTGTTCGTCTTATCGATGCTACAAGAAATCCATCCAAATATAATCTTGATAAAGGGTCAAAATATATTGAATTTGGCTCTTCTCCTCGGGGAAGTATCAGTTTGTTTATCGCTTCAAAAGTTAGGGCTCTTATGGATGGTAGGTGGTATGTGACTCCAAAAGATATCAAAGAGTTAGCAATTCCTATTCTTAGACATAGAATTCTCCTGAATTTTGAAGGTCAAGCCGAAGGTATCCAAACTGAAACGTTGATTAAAGAACTACTTGAGCAAGTTCCTTTGTTATAGTATGGTTGGTGTCTTATGGCGATAAATGAGCTGAATGTTAATTTTGCTTCTCACTATCCTCGTCTTCAAATTTCTGGTCGAAGAGGGGTGTTATCCAAATCTATTGAGGGTAATTGGGCAACCTCTTTTAAAGGTCGAGGTGTTGAATTCACTGGTTTTCGCGCATACACCTATAATGATGATGCTTCTCTTATAGACTGGAAAGCAAGTCTTCGTTCAAAAGATGTTCTTGTTAGGGAGTTTGAAGAATTTAAGAATTTTAAAGTTATTTTTCTTCTTGATGTTTCTGATTCGATGCTTTTTTCTACAACTAATAAGTTAAAAGCAGAATATGGTGCAGAGTTAGTATATGCTATTTCGCAATCTGCACTTCATGCCGGCGATGCTATAGGTCTTGCAATGGTTAGTGATGGTGTTATTGCTTCTGTTGAACCTTCTTTTGGTAAGGGTATGCGTCATCGTTTTGAGAAAGTGCTTTCCAATAAAATTAATTATGGTGGTAAAAAAGATTTTAAGAAATCTCTCTTCGAACTTGATTCGCTTCTTGATGATAGAACTATTATTATTTTTGTTTCTGATTTTTTGAACTTGCCTGAGAATTGGGAGCGCTATCTTCGTATTATTTCGATGCGACATCACGTTATGGGTATTATGCTTAAAGATAAGCGAGATAGAGAATTATCTGGTGTTAAGGGTCAGTTTGTTCTTCAAGATATGGCTGGTTCGCAATCCATGTATGTTGATGCTAAACATTTAAAAAAAGAATATTACTTTCGTACTCTCGAACAAGAAAACTATGTGTTTGATGTTTTCAGAAAATTAAAAAGTGGTTGTGTTCGTTTGATTAATGGCGACCCGTATGAAAAGTCTCTTCAGCATTTTTTCGTATCTCTTCATCGAATGCAAAAGGGTTGATTATATATGTGGACAATAGAATTTATAAGGCCTGACTGGCTATGGTTATCTCTCATCATTCCTTTACTTATTATAGCTCATTTTTTCTTTTTGAAACGAACACAGACAAAAGCTCTGAGATTTGCTAATTTTGAAGCTATCAAAAGAGTTGCTGGAAAACGATTTGTCACCAAGAATATAACTGTGCTTTTAATTAGGATTTTTGTTTTTTCAGCATTAATTCTTGCTGTTTCAGGAGCTTCTTTTGTCTATGATGGAACTCGAAATGATTTTGATTATGTTATTGCAATAGACACCTCTAGTTCTATGACAAATAATGATATTTCTCCTTCCCGATTTGATTATGCGAAAGAATCTTCTATAGACCTTCTTAATCAAGTTGACACTACAGCTTCCTTTGGTTTATTATCATTTTCGGGTGTGACTTTTATCCAGCATCCGCTCAGTCAAGATAAGCTACCGCTTCGTTTATCGATTGCCAATCTTAACATTTCTCGAACTGGAGGGACAGATATTTCCGGCGCTATAATAAGTGCAACTAATCTTCTTTTAGATTCTGAGCGTGGACGAGCTCTAGTCCTCTTTACCGATGGTGTTGACACTGTAGGTGCTTTTATTGATGATAACGTTCGTCAAGCAGTTCTTTATGCAAAGCGTCATGGTGTTACAATTTTTCCGGTCGCGTTAGGTCTTGATTCTTCTCGTGTTTCATATCTTCCTGATTCGTTTAATCTTTCAACCCGTTTAGGGTCTGAATCATTAGAATATATGGCTAATCAAACAGGTGGTGAAGTTTTTAAGATATCTTCTTCCGAATCTCTTGAAGAAGATTTTTCAAAATTTGATACTCGCGCGTCTTCATCTCGTATTTTGATAGATCTTCAGTCCTATGCGTTAATATTTGCTTTTGGTCTTCTTTTTATAGAGTGGGTTCTTATTAATCTTATTTTTAGGAGGGTGATCTGATGCTCGATATTTTTTTCTCTGATTCTTTCCTTCTTTTTGTTTCAATCATCCTTAGTGTTATAGCCTCGCAGTTCATAAAACAATGGTTATCTCCTGTTCCCTTCAAACTATTCAATAGAGTTGGTGGGATGCCTAGCACTCATGCTTCAGTCGTCGGCGCGGTACTATGCGGTATATTACTCATTCAAGGTTTTTCTCTCTTATTTGTTGTTGCGTTTGCATTCGGAATCCTTGTTTTACGAGATTCATTTGGTGTTCGTTTTGCAAGTGGGGAGAACGCTAAACTTCTTCAAAGTTTTCTTCCAAAAGAAAAACAATCACAAGTAATTATTGATGAAGGTCATACTCCCAAACAGTTATTGGCTGGTTTTGTATTGGGTTGTGCTGTTGTACTCGTAGTAGGTGTTGTTTTTGGAATGGGTTATATTACTGGGTTGATAGTATGAAAGAATTGTTTGATTCGTTTCCACATATCGATTTTACATCTTCGAAAAAAATTGATTTTTTTGTTGATACTTGTTTTCTTCGTTATATTTGCAGTCATCATCTTGAAAAAGATTTTCTTTCTTTTTGTTCACATAACCTTGTTGCAGTAACATCTTTTACTGTTGAAGAATTAGTATTTCATCATAATACTATGTCGACTGAGCAAAAGACTCATCTTCGTCATGTTCTTAAGAAAAAACCTTCTTTGATTGTTGTTGATATTCCTGTTAGTCCGGGAAATGGTGATTTGGAGCGTTCGTTTGTTTCTTCTATGGATTCTCGTTTTTTATCTCTTGTTCGAGATCCTTCTGATGCAGTGTTATTTGCGGTTGCAGTAAACTATTCTGCTGACATTCTTACTCGCGATAAACATCATCTTTTTAATTCGTTGGTTGAGAACGGTTCTTCTGATTATAATATTAGAATATGGAATATGTTTCCAGGTGATATATGATGGTTGTTCAAACTGATGAAAATGGATTGTTACTTTCAGGGCTTTTTTTATGTAATGATAAAAAAGAAGTGTTATTGCTTCGAAGAAAAGATAAAGGAACTCTTGAAACTCCAGGTGGTAAGGTTGAAGAAGACGATTGCAAAGATCTTAAAACAGCTGGTGTTACAGTGGATGATTTGTCTCGCACTGCTGTCCGAGAATTATTTGAAGAGTTGGAACAGTCTATAATTATTGAAGAAATGTCTTATGTTGGTCCTTTTCAATTTTCTTTTAAGGATGGTATTGAGGGGATTGCTCATAAGTTTGTTTCTAAAATTGTTTTTGGAGCTCCGAGAATTCAAGAAACTGATTCTTTCTCGGAAATTGTCTGGGTTCCTATCAAAGATTTTTGTTCTCGAAAGGATCTTTCCACAGATATTATGCAAAATTGTACTTCCTTGAAAAATAAGTTAGAGTCGTTTGTAAACACGTAATAAATATTTTTTTTTCTTATCGTTATTAATGTATTTGGGTTGTATTATATATTATTCAGAAAAATATTCTTATTGTACTTCATATCGCAATAATGCTGCTACTCGTCCCATGTCTCTGAGTTGTATTCCTTCTCTTGTTTCTGTACTGATGATTTCAACTTTCGTCCCTACATCATCTGCCATTTTTTCAATTTCTTCAATGGTTTTTTCATCAATTTCTTCACAGACTAGTAGGGTGTCAACCGCTCCCATTTCAGTGAGTTTTTTAACATCTTCAAGTCCATAACTAACTTTGCCTGGATTTTTCGCGAGTGTTTCAAAAAATTCTTGCATGAGTTGTTTCTCGTGAACGACTTCTTCTTCTGCTAGGATATCTTCTGATTTTTCAAGAAGTTCGTGAAGACCAAATTCGCTAGTGTATGAGAGATCCTTTATTGCGACAACTTTTCTCTTAAGTTGATCTGTAATGTAATTTCCTTCGGCAAAATTGAATTTTGTTGGTCCTGGGCCTCCGATAATAATTCCTTGTAATGCTTCTTTGTGTGAAAGAAATTCATCTTTCATATATTCTGCTATTCGCTTGTAAAAATCAATCGCAGCGCCTTCTCTTAATCGTTCGAAACGTTGAGCGGATTGTCCTCCGGTTTTATGTTTTCCTGGAACTGAAGAATGGAGATTTTTTAGGGGGATGATTGTTTTTCCTTTGAGTATTGCAATGCTTGCCTCTCGTTTATCCATGGCAACGAGTCCAAAAATTATTTTATCATCAATTAGTTCTCGCAGAGGTTCTAGAATGAATTCCTTATCGCAACGATAAAGGTTTTGATTGATTGGAATTGGTGGTTCAACACTCCATACTTTAAAATCTTTTTTCCCTTCTTGTTCTGAAGCATTTCCTGAAAAAACAATAAGGCCATTTTCTGGTGTTCTCTTGTATGTTCTAAGATGCTGAATCATCTTTTCGAGACTTGCAATTACGCTATCTCTAGTTTGCTTGCTTTTAATATTGGTTGCAGTTCCTTGTTCATCTTCCAATTGATTTATTTTTCCGTTAATATCATATCCTGATGGAATGTAAATGCTGATAAGTTCAGTATTCCGCCCTCTGATATTCTCTAGTTCTTTGATAAAATGTTTGAGGTGGAGTTTGTCCTTTGCACCTACTCTTTGAAGCCGGTCTTTTTCATCAGTCATATTTGAAACCAACGATGTTCTATTTATAAATCTTGGGTCTTTTTTTTTCTGTCAATATTATTTTATCCTTTTTGTTGTTTCTAGTTTTTTTGTAAATCAAGAACTGACCGTTTATCTGCCGAGAGGATGGACCCGTCCTTCGCATCTAATTTGATGATGATCATAGTGAATCGTTCTGTAACTGCAGTGATGGAATATGTTTGTGTACCTTGTATTGTTTGAAGAATGGTAATTATTGTTCTCACTGGTTCTGCAGGATAGTTTTCTTTTGCGTACTCTTGCACTATTGTTATTGCTTTGTCAAGTGGAATACATGCGTCGACATTCTTGAGTTCTTCAACTCCTTTTCCTTCTTGTTTGACTATTTTTTCTTTTCCTTCAAATCGCACAGGATTAATTTTAAATGATGCTATTTTATCCTCTTTTTCACTATAGAAACCGATTTGTAATTCTTTTGCCATTGTTTGTTTTGTGTCTGTTTGCATAAAAAAATGTGCTAGTTTGTAGCTTTCATTATTTTCGTGCCATTCTTTGAATTCTGTTGATTCACGTAGTGTTTGTAATTCTTCGTTTAGATTGTATTGGCTTGTTGTATCATCCATTCATATCCCTCTATTCTTCTTCAAAACTATCTATTCCTTCTTCTTGTTCAGTAATTGAGTCTATCACTCGTTGTGCGAACGCTGTTGCTGATTCAGGACCATTTGCAGTAACAATAGTTCCATCTTCTACAACTTCTTTATCTAAAAATTCTACTTTGTTATCTTTGAATGCTTTTAGCGATTCTTCTGTTTTATAGACTGTTGCGTATTTATCTTTAAGTATTCCTGCATTAGCAAGTAGTATTGGCGCCACGCAAATAGCACCTATAATGATATTTTTTTCGTTTGCTTTATCGAGTATTGATGAAAGATTTGTTTCTTTTTGTATTGATAATGCTCCTTTTCCACCTACAATAAGTATTCCTTTTGTTTCTTCGTTTATTGTGATGTCAGAAATACTCATTTCTGATTCTATTGTCGTTCCAAGCATTCCCGTACACGTTCCTTTTTTCGGACTTGCTAGTACTGGTGTGAATCGTGATGGTTTTATTACTTCAAGTGGTTTGAGTAATTCTTCATCTCGAAATCCTTCTTGCGCTAGTAGTATGTAGATATGTTCTCTCATAATTTCACCTTTTATGTGTTGTTATTATCGTGTTGTTCTTCCATTATTTTAAAATCGACAATCGTTCCTTCAATTCCTGGATTGTGAAGTGTTGTTTTTCCAATAGTGTCATATGCGCCTTCGCATTCATGAATATGTCCTGCGAATACGGCAAGCGGTTGTTTTTGTTCAATATGTTTACGGTAGCTTTCACTTCCTGAATGATGATCTTCAAATGGAATATCGAGTGTTGTATTGGCTGGAGGTCCATGCAATAAAAATATTGTCTTTTTGTTAGGTGTTGGTTGGTTCTCTATAAATGTTTCAAATTCTTCATTTATTATTGAAAAACCATCTCCTCCGTATCCGATTATACTATATCCTTGTAGTTCTATTTGTTTTTTATGAATAAATGTTATTGAAGGATGTTTTTGTAGTAAAAGTTCTGTTTCTTCTATGGTTTCGTGATTGCCGTGAATATAATACACTGGTTTGTTAAATTCTTCGAGAATAGTCATCATCAAATCATACTCTTCTCCGAATATAGTTATATCTCCTAAACAGAAAACAACATCTACTTTTTTGGCTTTTTCTTTGAGAAGTTCTAGTGCGAATATGTCTCCGTGTGTATCTCCAAAAATCAACGCTTTCATCGTTTGTATCATCCGTTCCTTACTAGTATTATGTTGTGTTGTGTTTTATCTTGTTAATGTGTGTTATGATTATATGTTGCAATCAGTTGTGATATTTAAATCTATTTTTTAGAAAAATACTTTTTCAAAAAGCTTTATTTGTTCTTTTTTCTATATTTTAACTTCGTTATAGTTGTTTTTTATTTGTTCAAAATCATTAATACTTGTTTTTTATTATTTAAGATTGTTTTTGTTCTTTTTTTATTATTTTAAATTGTTATATTACTTTTTAAAGATTATAAAATCATTAATAATTAAATAGAAACTTTTATAAATAAGAACTATTATTTGTAGTTGTATGATGCGTATCTGTACTGTTTGCACTAAATTATCTGTGTATTGTGGGGTGTTGGTGCAATAATTCCTTCAAAACAAGAATTCTTGGATTTTCTCAGAACAAACCCTCATCAGACATATACTTCAATCTCTTCACATTTTAATATAGAAATGGGTACTGTTCGCGATCTTGTCAAGGATTATCGTAATGTTTTGATTGTTAAAAAAATAGGAACTGCGCTTATGGTGGATGTAAAATGATTAGTCAAACACAATCTGCTAGGATGTTGACACTCATAATCGCTATTATGGTTGCTATTATAGCTCTTCCTATTGTTTCCGCTCAAATAACAAATGTCTCTCTTTTCAGTCCTTCTATCAATTATTCAAACACGGCGCCTCTAGATATTAATTTCAGTGCTGAATCAAATTCCTCCTCTCTTTTTGAATGTGAATTATATGATAATTCTACCTCTCCCTCCAGTTCACTCAAGACTAATGATTCGGTTCAAAATAATACACTAACAATGTTTTCCCTATCATCCTCGGACCTT
>JBNJGO010000002.1:0-8680 GCA_051819745.1 Nanobdellota archaeon
TCTAAAAACAAACTCATTCATATTTTTTATTGCCCGTGTTAATTCAAAAACATCAGATATTTTGGGTCCATAAAAAACCCAAAAAATCTTATCTTTATCGCAACGTCTTTTAAGATTTTCATTAAGAGATTCATCCATACAGATAATGCAATTAATTTGTAGATTTATTAAGATTTGTAAACACTAAATAGTTACTATGTAGAACAATCAACCGATGTATCCAGAAAAAAAAGAGCTGAACAATCTAATCTTCATTTATTTTTTACATAGGATTGTATTCTCTCTTTTTCTCCAATACTAAAAGCATAATCATCTATTTCTTTTAGTGTTATCCAGGCATAATCGGAGTGTTCGTCACTTAATGTTACCTTTGACGTTGTTGTGTTTGCTTCGAATTGAAATCGTAAGTATTGTTTGTTCTTGTGAGAAAAAATTTCTGAATAAAGATAGCGCACATCAATTATTCCAAGCGATGTTTCTTCTTCAAGTTCTCTTAGACAAGCAGTTTCTATGGATGTGTCGTTATGTTCAACTGCACCGCCTGGCAAGTGCCAGACCTCCTTGTTTGCTTTTTGCAAAATGAGTATTCTATTATCGTATTGGACGAATGCTTTTGTAACGGCTTTAAAGGTTGGCTTCAACTATTACAACTCCGAAGATTTTTTGAGAAGCACTTGAGTGTTGATTGATTTTATGTGTTTTGCAGAGATCGTTTGTTTATGCGAGCTTAATTTGTTTTTTGAAACGTGAATTGTCTTGAGCTTTCCTTTTATGACACTAACATCTTGGACCATTCCAATAACGTTTCCTTGAGCATTAATAACTTTCAGACCAACATATTTTGTTCTTGGAATATAGTCAAGAAATATGGAGTCAATACCAAAGTTTTTCACATAATCAATACCTACAAACAGGTTTGGTTTCATAAACCCTTGATCGATTGTTATTCCTGTAAGTTGTTTTTCTTTTCTATCTATGTGGAGTTTTAACACAACACCTAGAATTTCTCCTTCAGAATCTAAAGCATCTTTTCCGAGGATGTCATCTGAAGTCACTTCTTTTAAGAGTTTTTGTCGTCCCATAAGTGCACCTAATTATGTGTTGTGGATAGTATTATATTTTTTTTGGCTACATCGATAAATTCTTTTTTTATGGTTTCTGGTTTGGAGAAAGGTTTTTTCTTTATGATAATCGCTTCGTAAGTGTTTGATTCTGTTTCTCGTTTTAGATCGATTACTTTTCCTAGTTTTTTACCATCAGCATCAAAAACATATTTTCCGATGAGTAAGAGAACAGGGTCTATTTGTAACATTATCGAAATGGGTGTTAAGTCTTTGATGTATTCTTTGCCAATAAAGATAGTGGATAATTTTTTGTTTTTAACCATCAGACCTTTCAAAGAATGTTTTGGAGAGAGTATAATATCGCTAACTGTACCGACCAAATCTCCTGATTTTGAATAGACTTTTTTGCCGAGATAAAATCGCAAGCTTAGTGTTGATTCCATCTTTGTTTTTGAAGTTGTTAATTTTTTGAATGTTTGTGAGGAAGCCATTATTTCACCGTTTTTTTCTTAGGGGTTTATTTTTAATTCCTATTAGCAGTTCATTATATATAAATATTTCATTTCAGAGGGTCCATTCCAAAAGGAATAAAATGGTATAACCAACAAGATAAAAAACAAACTCTTCGACCCGAGATCGGGGCGAATAATAAATATGCAAAAATACGCAAAAGTGCTGATACTATCTTGTGGGACGAGGCCATTTCAGACATTTAGCTTCATACGATAAATAATAATCCAACATAAAGGACAGCCACTTTCAAGAATTGTCCTGCTAAAAACATCGTGTAAAATCGTTTTTTGTTATAGCGAAAAACACCTACTATTGCCGAAAGAGGAGGAGCAGGGAGTGGAAGCAAGTTAAAAAGAAATATTGTTAATCCACCATATCGATTTAGTTTTGATTTTATTTTGTAAAATTGTTTTGTTGATATAAGTCGTTTTGCAAGTGTCGATAAGTTTTTCCCAAGAGTGTAATTCAGAGTAAATGAAAGAGTGAGACCGGTCAAATAAAGAACGAGCACGAAAAAAGGATTACCTGAGGAGATAAGAAATTTTCCAACAATAACTTCTAGAGGTATAAATACAAAAAACAATCCTCCAAATAATGCCGCGTATAATACACCTAGAAGATTTGAACCTCCTATCATATCACTAACATGAGTGACAAGACCATTTATCCATTCAAAGAGAAAAAAGTCGATATGTTGAAGCGAGAAGACATATACAATAACAAGGATCGCTATAAGAGCGAGAATAGCAAATAATGTGTAGGCAAAAGTCTTTTTTTCTTTTCCAGCATATTCGAATGTTTTATGTGCTTTAAAACCCTTATTTTGATCAAATGTGTCAATCATAGAATTATTAAACAAAGAACCATTTAAAAAGATTACTTTGTAATGTCCAGTAAAAACAGCATAATAACAGCATAAATTCAAAAAAAGCCCAACGACAAGAACATAACATCTTCAAAGTTGTAGTAATCGAAATAATTATAATAATAGTTATATTTCTAATAAGTATGAAACAAGTTGAAGAAAAGTTTAGAAATCTTGCCATTAAACTTTGGATCACCATTCCACAAATCGTTGAAGGCACTATAATAACTCCTTCTTCTGTTGATAAGTTTAACAAGAAATATCTTGATAAGCAATCGGAGATTATCGCTTTAGATAGTGAGCTTGTAAGTAAATATAAGACAATTATTGATATTGCTGATAAAAAAAGAGGTATCAGCAGTTCAGATTATAATAATAATGCTTTTGCATTAAATCATTTGGCTCGAAGTCTAGTTACTACAACAAGACATCTACTCAGGGACCTGTTTGAAGATAGAAGAAACGAGCATGCTTCAAAAGAACAATTTGAAACGTTTAAGAAATATGCTGGTACAGGAAAATTTCTTGAAACAAATGTCACCGGAGATTATCTTTTTCGAGGAATTTTGTTTTACAACGAATATAATAGTAAGAATCTTCTTGAGAGAACCACTATTTTTAATCAAAACCATCAAGCGAAATTGTTTGTTGATCAAGTATCGTGGAATGAGATGATACGAGAAGCTCAAAGAAAAGTTGATACTTTTAGTGATGAAAAAAAGAGTGTTTCTTTTGATATTTCAAGAACCGAGTATGAAAGTGAACATAAAAAACTTGAGAACTTATGTTCAAATGGTTGTTTGGTTGAATTTTATGAAAATAGTCCTTATCTGAAATTTGATTTGAGTACAAAACAACTTGCAAATCATTTAGGAACACCAAAAAATATGTCTTCAATTGAAAATTTTAATCTTTACACTATCATTAATGAAAACAGAGCAGACAAGTATGTTGATATTTTTTCAACCCAAGCGTTAAAGTCGCCTTTTTTAGGGAAAAAAGTTTCTGATTTAAATAAGGAACCATCATATATTAATCCTTTATTGGAACCAGGAATGACAATTGATATAGTTAGTTCCTATCTTTTTAGAAGTTAGTGATCGAGAGCATTGTATAATTCTATCGCATTTTCTAAAATAGGAACGAAATCAGAATTATAGTTGTGTTGAGGTGTTTTTCCAAAAAAAAGTATTCTTGCTAAAGGATAATCGTCAAGCCCATTATTCCATTTTGGCGCCATTTGCATGAAAAAAGTATATGTCTCGTCATGGCGTAGCTTTTTATAATCGGATAGTTCAAGTTCATTCAAAATAATACTTGATTCCTGTTGAGGTTTTTGTTGGTAAAAATCATCGGAAAGCAATACTGATTGAAATGCATAAGTTGAATCAATTAATTCAATTTTTCTTGGGAGAATACCTTTAAGTTCTTCATTATTTTCAAGAGAAAATCCCGAATAAATATTTTTGATTTTGGCATTAACTTCGACAATATGAAATGGAAACGAGTTGTTTGAAGCAGGGTCCAATCGTAAGAAGTCATCACGTTTATCTAGCAAATCAGCTTCATACTTTTTTGAAAGGTTATTATTCTTAAAATAGTCAAAAGAGTCAGCATAATCTTTAACATGTCGAGTGAGCGATGGCAAAAGATAATCTAGACCTGAAAAGGTAAAAAAACCACGGTTGTTTTGTTTATGAGATAATGCTCTATAAAAATAAATAATGTCTTTAAGAGAGTCTGCTTTAAAAAATCGCATCCTGTCTTTGAGGTCTGATTTAACATCAAATAATCTGGAAATATTTGAATTCATCAAGTCATAAGGGAGCAATGAAGTGGTATCTTTCATAATAATAAGAGAGAAAAGAAAAAACATATAAAAAAGTTGTGTTTGTAACCACTAAATAATACTAATTTGTAGGTTGTTCTTGTCAGAATTCTGCACTTTGAACAACTTCTTTCATCGTCATCAACCAAGAAGGATTAAGATAATACTTTTTCTCTTGCTGGCAAACAACTGATTTTCGCTCGAGAGTCTTAAGCATTTTATGAACATATTGATAAGACACATAATATTCTCTCATCTTTAACTGATTGTAAACCTCGCGTGCTGAACTCATAGGATTATTAGCGACAACAAGACCTATTTTTGCAGATATATTATTTCCTAATGGATCCCACATCATCGACATAATATCTACCTCTCATTGTATTGTTTGAAGCCGAAAAAAAACTTCTGTTTTATTAATCGGACAAGTTGAATGAAATGTGGACATGAATGTTGAAAATTCTTGTTCATCGCCACAAATCAAATCGAACAAAATATCATATCGTCCTGTAACAGCAGAAATAGATGAAACCACCGTTTGATTGGTTAAAAAAGAAATGACCGCATCCATATTTCCTTTTGTTCGAACAAGAACAGACCCTGAAACATATCCTAATCGTTCTGGCGCGTGAGATATTGTGTGTCGTTTGATAATTCCTTGTTGCTTTAAACAGGAAACGCGTTGCATAATAGTCATTGTATTAAGCCCACAATCACGAGCAATATCCGCATATGATCGCCGACCATCTTTTCTAAGTTGTGCAATTATTGTTGTATCAATATCATCAACCATAAAGCTGTTGTTGTAAGTGACAATTATAAACATTCTTTTCGAAACAAAAGTAGTTTGTTTCAGAAAAAATCTGAAACAAAAGCAAAATAAGTATATGATAAACTCTCCAGTATAGAAAAAACCACTTCAAATTAATCTAAAAAAACAAAAATCCTGAAACAAAATTATTTTTTACTACTTTAAAGATAAAACAAGAGTTATATTTTGAAACAAGGTAACAGATAAAAACATAATAATATACAACGATTCAATAAAGATATGTTGAACCAAGTATGAACAAAACAAGATTTATAAATACCTAAACAAAATAATACAATTATGCACGATATTGAGAAATCAATCATACAAATATTTGCCAAACATCCTGAAGAAGAGCGATCAACAACCCATCTTGCCAAGGCAATGTATTCTCAAGCATACCAGCAAGCCCAACACAATATTGAACAGCCAGATAAAGAATTACAACGAGTAGGAAAACGACAAAAAGCAAGATTACATCGAAAAATTCTTTATTATCTTAATAAATTAGAACAAGATAATATCTTAATTCTCAATCGAGTTCATGGAAAAGGAGAAAAATTTTTCACACTCAATCCTAATAAAGAGATAATAACCGGAAGGGATCAAGCCATAAAAGATGTTATTGAAAACACAACCATTAGTCAAGAAAATAAAAGCGAAGAGTTATTTGAACTTTCAGAATTTGAACGTGAAGGATGTATAAAGCGATTTGATGGAACTAATTGGACCAGTAAATTAAACGCGATAATGATTGAAGGAAATCAATTCAAAAATAGCGAACAATTATATGAAACAATACAGGAAATATATTCTTATATTAATGATGTGATAGGTATTCTAGATTTTCAAGATATTATAGCTAAAGAACCAATAGAAGTAACTAATTCAACCATCCAAAATATTGCTAAAGACACTGTTAATTACGGAAAGCAAATATCCCTTGTAATAGATGTTGCAAAAATAGGCAATACAACAAAAATAGCAGATGTTCTTAATATCATTGCCAGCATAGATCCAAAAAACACATACATCACGTTCCTTGCAAACGAACGAAGCATCGAACAACAACATCGTTTTTTCAAACAAATAATCACATTATTTTCACACAATAAAATAAGAATAAACATTCAAAATAAAGATATTAAAACGGCACCACTCATCCCAGGAAAAGCAGGAATGTATTCATTGGATGAAAATGATTGGAACACCTATTGCACCAACATGCGAGGAAATATTATTGGCGTTTGTCTTGCTGAAACAAGTTTGTATTTGGACATGTATAGATTGAAACAAAAAAATATCACCTCTCATGAATTGAGAGAAATCATCTCTAAATCGGCAAAAGCCCTTATCAAAGGAACTAGTTCAAAGCGAAGAAAATCAGATGTGTTATTTAATAAAATAAACAAAACCAATACACCATACGAAAGTAAATTTTTCATGTATTCAAAAAATTATATCCGAATTTGGAATTATCAAATAGATGTCTCAAGAGAAGAATTTGAACAATTTATTGATCTCTTGCAAGGTTGCGATCAAATACTAAAAGATATATCTCAAAAAGAAGAAATTATTTTCAAATCATGTGGGATTCCCATCCATATTAACATCTCATTATCAAGTACATTTAAACGATTTGATAGGAATGCGTTAAGTCCTAGAAAATATAAGAAATTTACTATAAAGAACGAAAATGACTTATACAGTCAAACATTCAAAGAGTATACTAACAAAAGAAAACAAATGTTGCGAGTTTTTAGAAATAATGATCGGGTGCGGTTTTTTCGGGGAAAAGAATTCAGCACAGAAGAAGTGATAAATGAATTTTCTGCAATTCTTCAAGCAAAAGATCTACCTTATTTTTCATATGATTTTAGAGCTCGAAAAGGAGAACTTACACTTCACGATTTTATTGGGTGATACCTATCGTAGAAATTACAGCAAAAACTACCAAAACAGCATGGATTAAAACAATACAATACATCAAAGAACATGGTCGAGAATATACTGACCACGATAAAAGAGTGTGCAAAGAAGTAACCAATATAGTCATCACCATAAACAATAATAAACAACAAGATATTGAATACCCTATAAACACCATGACTTCTTCTAATGAGTGGTTGTATCCTTCAAAAGAAGAACTTGAAAGCATCATGTTCAAGAAACAACCAGCGCCCACCTACGAATACACTTATGGAGGTCGATTGTTCAATTTTTCTAATGTATTAAATCAAATAAAAGAAGTTATCATTCCTGCATTACAAAAAAATCCTCATTCAAGACAAGCAATAGCTTGCGTGTATAATCCCTTGCAAGATTCTGCGCGTGTAAATAGCAACATTCCTGCTTTGATGTATATTCAGTGTCGAAAACAAGAAAAGGGTTTGTTTCTCACCGCTATGTTTCGAAGTAACGATATGTTGTTTGGCTTTCCTGCAAACATATATCAATTGTTCAAACTTCAAGAGTATATTTCTAGAGAAATCAATAGTGAAAATGATAGTATAAGTATAGTTTGTAATTCAGCACATTTATTTCTTGATAATCAAGCATTTATTAATGAGATTTTAGAAAAAAAATAAAAAATACAAACAAATATATTATTTTTGATTATATGTGTCGTTCACTCGAGAAATAGTATTTGGATATCTTATCCGACCATTAATGGTGTGTAAACCAAGACTATAATTGTTAACACCAGGCGAGTTTTGATTCGGAGATACTACGTTCTTTTTGTATGTATCATTTGGCGATACAAATTTTTTTACTTGATAAATTAAGTCTATTGTCATACACGTAAAAAAATATAAATTTAATTTTAAAAGTTGTGAAATTTGAGTGTAATTACTAACTAGTAGGCACAAAATCGAAAGATTTATATATTAGTACCACTCTACAGTTGTTAGTTTGTATTTAACAAACGATTGGGAACATCTGGAGCGGAAGTTCTTCTTATACACTTCCATTGAAAGACCCAACACCTCTTGTTGCCCTACAAGCGGGTTTTTCGATAAAAAAACACCTCACACACCCTTTTCACAACACACACTTGCTCCAGATGACCTCCCCTTTTTTCTAATGAAAAAATATTTAAGCTCAACAATAAGTATGTTGACATATGAGAAGTTTCGTTCGTTCAAAAATACATAAAGCGACAGTCACTCAAGCGGATTTGAATTATATTGGTAGCATTACTATCGATCAAGAGCTGATGGAATATGTTGATATATTACCTGGCGAAAAAGTTTTGGTGGTGGACAATACAAACGGAGCAAGATTAGAAACATATGTTATAGCAGGCAAGAAAGGTTCAGGCAATATTTGTATGAATGGTGCTGCCGCTCACCTAATATCAAAAGGCGATGAAATTATCATCATGGGTTTTGAATTGACAGAAAAAACACCCGATGCCAAAATCATACTTGTTGATTCAAAGAACAAATTTCTAAACTATTTATAATTATAAACTCGAAGAAAAAGATGCTCAAAACTTCAAACCCTCACCCTGCATCTTCTATGCTCAACAATTGTATTGTTGGCATAAATCACTTCGTTCATGACATCATTTTTTGCATAGTTTGGGCACGTTAGTG
>JBNJGO010000002.1:8780-58674 GCA_051819745.1 Nanobdellota archaeon
CCGAACCAAAAAAAGCGAATGCAACTAGAATTTCGTCTTTTTAGAACCCATTTTTTGCATGAGCTTTTGCATGTCCTTTTCAGAACCACCGCCTTTCATCATTTTCATCATTTTTTTTGATTGTTTATACTGTTTGACGAGAAGACGAAGATCTTTGATTTCTTTTCCAGCACCTTCTGCAATACGATCGAGACGTGATCCTTTAATAATATCGGGTTGTTCTAATTCTTCTTTAGTCATAGAGTCCATAAGTATTTTCCAATCATCCATTTTCTCTTCTTGTCCTTCAAGAGCTTCTTTTGGAAGATTCATATTACTAAATCCTGGAATCATTTCGACCATTTTTTTCATAGAACCCATTTTTTTCATGGATTTCATTTGTTGATAGAGGTCGATGAGATTAAATTCGCCTTTGAGAAATTTTTTCCCCATATCTTTAGCTTGATCTTCATCAATCGCAACTTTTGCTTTTTCAAGAAGACCTTCCATATCGCCCATACCAAGAAGTCGACCAACAAAATTTTCGGGCTTGAATTCTTCAAGAGCAGTAATCTTTTCCCCAACACCAATAAATCGAATGGGAGTTCCCGTCACCGCACAAGCAACAAGAGCACCACCACCTCGAGCAGTACCATCTAGTTTTGTAAGAACAACGCCAGTAACATTACAGCTTTCATGGAATGCTCTCGCTTGTTTTTCGGCACTTTGACCAATATCTGCATTAAGAACTAAAAACGTTTCGTCAGCGTTGATTGTTGTGTTAATAGTATTAAGTTCTTCTATAAGTTCATCATTAAGCGCGTCTCGACCCGCAGAATCTACAATGACTAAATCATAAGAATCGAGTTCTGATTTGAAGTGATTATAAATAGCAGAAGGATCTTCTAATTCGGGCTTACCATATGTGGGAACACCTATTGAATCTCCTAATTGTTTAAGCTGGTCGTATGCTGCAGGTCGCCAAGTATCTATGGAGAGGAGAGCTGTTTTTTTTCCTCGTTTTGAATAATAATTAGCTAATTTTCCTGCGGAAGTTGTTTTACCATTTCCAAAAAGACCAACAAGTAGTAAGACATAAGGTCGACCGTGTTCTTTTCGTGAAGGAACGGATAAAGGTGTGAATTCAGTTCCAACAAGGGAAGAAAGTTCTTCATATACAATATTTAACAGAAATTCTTTTTTAGAAAGCGACGAAGGCGCCTGTTCATTAAGCGCTCGTTCCTTGATTTTTTTTCCGAGCGAGAACACTACTTTGACATTTACATCTGCAGTGATCAGTGTTCGTTGAATATCTTTGACAAGTTCGTTAATGAGTTTTGAATCGACAAAAAGTGAGTTAGAAACTTTTTTCAAACTCTTTCTTAGACCATCCCCTAATGAATCAAGAACCATAAAGAGTATAAATCAACAATAGTTTATAAAAGTAATGGACATGATTTCAAAACAAGAGAATATCGCAGTTAAGGCATTCAAACAACTAGGTGTTGATAAGAATATGCCTTTGATGAGCGTGAGCTTCTCAAAGAGGTTTAAAGGATATAATGCGAATGTCCGAATGAAAAGAAACAAAGAATGCCTTGAATTTAATTTGTCTTATTTGTTCAAAGAGTGTGAAGAAGATATTATTATCGGTGCCATCCAGCATTTAATTAATAAAGTATACAAAACAACCATCCCTACACTTGAGCAAGAATTATACGAGTCTTTTCTTAAGAATGTAAATAGATACATTTCTAGCCAAGAAAGTGATGATCTTCTTGAAGAATTATTTGAAGAATTAAAAAAGGAATATTTTAACAATCTTCTTGACAAACCAACAATGATATTTGGCAGAAAAAATAGCACTGTCTTAGGACATTATAATTACACCACAAACACAATTACTATCAGCACCATATTACGTGAAGATCGGAATCTTCTCAAGTACGTGTTATATCACGAGTTACTACATAAGAAACATTCTTTCAAGACAACAAATAATCGAAATCAATATCATACCAAAGCATTTCGGGACGATGAGCGACTATTTGAAGATAAAGATGTAGAACAGAAACTATCTCGTTTTCTTAAGAAAAGAAAACTAAAAAAGATGTTTTTCAAAAAGAGATAATTTTAAAGAACCGATAGCACATTAAAACAACGCTTTTAACATCGGGAAAAAAATCAATATTAATATTATAATAAAAAGAATAGTGCTTAGTCGAGTCCATACCCGAACACCTTTAGTGTCGCCAAATATTTTTCTAAAAGCAAGTCGTATCATCTGTCCACCATCAACAGGACCGAGAGGAAGTAAATTAAACGCTCCAAGACCTAGACTTAATGCATATATCCAAAAGAAGAATTCTCCAAGGAAACGGACGACTGTATACCACCACATCGCCACAGATTCTTTTACTTGAGTGGATAAACGTGGTTGAAGTACACCAAGATACCCTTTTCCTGGTTGTTGAGGATGTTCTGCAGTAATTAATGAGACGGTGCTACCATTTTCAGATCGGAAAGTGATATTCTCACCAGGATCAAGAGTGTTCAGGAAAGTAGAAAATGCTTGTGTTGAGTTAAGTGCAGTTCCATTGACATGAGTGTAGACTGTTCCGGGAACAAGACCATATATTTCTGCAGGAACTGTTTCATTATATGTTTCTTCAAATGTGAATCCTGTCGGTTCAACCATCGAACCGATATTGTTTGCAAAAGGTATTGGTACGAATTGGGCAAACACAAACATAACAAGCAAACCAGCGACAACTGCAGTTAATGCGTTGGCAAAGGGCCCGGCGGCAAAAATAGAATATTGTGTCGTATCTCGAGATTTTTCCGTTTTTTTCTCATCAGGTTCTACAAATGCTCCTGCAAGAGGTCCGAAAAAAGCTATCCCTGTGTGATGTATTTTAATACCGTGAGCTCGCGCGACAATACCATGACCTAATTCGTGAAGCAAAACAACCACGAATAAAGGAATAATAACCCATAGAGGAATCATCAAAGGACTTCCTGGCACATTGACTCCTGGAAGTACGAGAGAAACCGCAGCAGGTGCTTGAGGTTGGACAAATAATTGGACGAAGCTTCTGAAAACAAAGACAGTTATTGCCGCCATACCAATAAATCCCACACCAATACCAATATAACCAAGAAGTTTTATCGTCTCACGATGTTTTTTAGCAAATGCGTTTATGAATTTTATACCGAATTTTGTTCTTCGCAAAGCAATAATTTTAGCTTGGAATTCAAATTTTTTTCTATAAACAATAAGAAGAACAATGACAGCTAGATAAAAGAGAAGCGTAGGCCAGTGTTGGGAGATAAAATCCAAAACCATGAGGTTTGGTTAGAACACCACCTTTAAAAATGTTACTAAAGAAAGAGAGCATAATACTTATTGTAAAGTAATATCTAATAATAATTTAAAGAGGAGAAATGAAGAAAAAAAGAAAAAAGAAAAAAAATTATTCGTTTTCACCAAGACCTTTTCGAGATCGTATTTGGTTTTTGATTTTTTCTTGAAGTTCGTCAGGTAATTTTTGGAATTCTTGAGATACTAGCGACGAGTTCCCTCGACCACCAGTTGCACTTCTTAAATCACTTGATAAACCAAACATTTCTCCAACAGGGAGTTTTCCTTTAACAGTAGCAGTTGCCCCATCATCATCCATGTCAAGAAGTTGTCCTCGTTTGTTGCTGATGAGTTTTGAGATTTCACCAGTATATTCGCTTGGAGCTTCAAAACGCAGTGTTTGGATTGGCTCAAGGATGAATGGTTTTGCTGCCCTCATAGCCGTTCGAATACCATCTCTGATTGCAGGATACATCTGCGCAGGACCTCTGTGAATTGCGTCTTCGTGAAGTTTCGCATCATTTAAAGTTACTTTTATACCAAAGCATGGTTCGTGTGCCATTCCGCCATTATTCATAACATCTTCAAACATATCCATAACAAAACCCATTATTTCGTTGATTTGAACAATACCTCGGGTCCCATCAACAAGTACGTTTCCTTCAAAGACATCTTTAACCTTGTCTGCTTCTTTAGTATGCATACCTGAATCGATGAATTGTTGTCTAAAGTTCATGTCTTTTTTCTTAACTCTCCCTTCAGGAATCCGTTCATCTTTTAATCGATCAATAATTTCTTGTGAAAGAGGTTCAACAGAGAAATAAAGTCGGTTGTGTTTGTTAGGTGATTTTCCTTCAGCAGGTTGTTCGTTTTTTGATTGGACTGATTCACGATATACTACTACAGGAGGTGTTGTCGTTATTTCTACACCTTTTTCTTTAGTGATTCTGTTCTCCGTAATTTCAAGGTGCAATTCACCCATACCACTCATCAAATGCTCACCAGTTTCTTGGTTAAGTTCTATTTGAATTGAAGGGTCTTCCTTGGAAATTTCGATAAGCACATCAACCAGTTTTGGAAGATCGGAAGGTTTTTTTGCTTCGATTGCTTTTGTGATTACCGGATCAAAAATATGACCTATCTTTTCAAATGGTTCACATTCGATACCTTGAAGAGATACTGTTTCACCAGGGAAAGCTCCTTTTAATCCACCAACACCAATAATGTTTCCTGCAGGAACATTTTCTACAATTTCTTTTTTCGCGCCATTGTAAATATATATCTGTTGTGTTCGAATATCCTGGTTTGCATTGTGCATGCGTACTGAAAGACCTTTTTTCATCGTTCCGGAGTATAATCGCCCCATCGCTATTTCTCCTGCTTGAGGATCAACAACAACCTTTGTGATCACAAACATAAGATTTCCAGAAGGATTTGCATCCATAAGATCCTTTCCAGTTTCTGAATCAAGTTCACCATGCCAAAATTTTGGTATTCTATATTTTGCTGATGTGACAGGGTCAGGATGGTGTTTAATACTTGCATCAAGAAGAACTTCATGAAGCGGTGCTTTTTTCCCTAGCGTTTTGAAATCTTCATTTTCATAAGCATCAATAATTTCTTTAAAAGAAACATTTCTTTTTTTCATGAAAGGAAGACTTAGTGCCCAATTATGAAATGCACTTCCAAAGCATACGCTCCCGTCTTGAACATTAACTTTCCATTTTTCACCGAATTCTTCTTCTGCAATGTCTTTGATGAGCTCATTAACACTTGCAATTATTTTTGTGAATCGTTCCATCATAGCTTCAGGACTGAGTTTGAGTTCTTTGATAAGACGATCTGTCTTGTTGATAAAAAGAACAGGTTTTACTCGTTCTCGAAGAGCTTGACGTAAAACAGTTTCTGTTTGAGGCATAATACCTTCAACCGCACAACAAACTACTACTGCACCATCTACTGCCCTCATAGCTCGACTTACATCTCCTCCAAAGTCAACGTGACCTGGAGTGTCAATAAGATTGATAAGATGGTCCTTACCTTCAGAACCTTCGCTGTCAGTGATAGCGTGTACCATTGAAACCGCTGCAGAATCGATTGTGATTCCCCGGTCAGCTTCATCTTCGTGGAAATCAAGTGCTCTCGCATCTCCTGCAAGCTCATCACTCATCATACCTGCTCCTGCGAGGAGGTTATCTGAAAGTGTTGTTTTTCCGTGATCAATGTGTGCTGCAATAGCAATATTTCTGATACGTTCCGGGTTTTTCATAACCGTCATAACCCGATCAACCATTTTTACCATGTAATATCCCTCATTTATCTTTTTTAAGTATTAATTAATTATTTTTGTTGAGAATATCCTTTAAATAAAGGAAATCTTCATCCAGTCGTTTCCAACTGTGTATTTCTTCTGGTTTAAACCAAACCTTTATTTCTTGCTGAGCTTCTTGAACAGAACCCGATGCATGAATTACATTCATAATAGGTCTGTTTGAAACATTAGCTAGCCCGTATGAATCGAATGTGAAATCGCCTCGTATAGTTCCTGGGAGCGATTCTTCAGGACTTGTTTCTCCAACGAGTTTTCTCACTTGTTTTACAGCATTGTGACTTTCTACCACTAAAGCAACAATAGGACTGTGCGTAATATAGGAAGCAAGTTGTTGTTGAACTTCCTTTCCTAGTTCAATAGGATCAACATCTAAAGATTTTTTTTCTTTAATTCGTTGTCCTACTTTTTCAAACCAGCTTTCATCCATATCGTAATGTTTTAGAGCGTTCGCTTCATCAGCATAGAGCATTTTCATTGCAGTTATTTTCATACCGCAACGCTCGAATCTACTGATTATTTCACCAATAAGACCTCGTAAAACCGCGTCGGGTTTTAATAGGATCAATGTTTGTTCTGTTGTCATTGTATAAACCTCTTATATCATATTATTTGTAAATTGAAAACAATTATTTATGTTGTTTTCGTACTTTTTTGATTTGTGAAAACTCTTTTGTCCAAGGAGTTATTCGTGCTTTGAACTTTCTTTTCATCATGCTTTTTTGACATTTTGATGAGCAAAAGTGAAACAAGGCACCATCTTTTTTGATAAAGAGTTTTCCAGTTCCTTCAGGTATTTTTGTTCCGCAAAAATCGCAATCAACCATTGTTATACCTCCTTATATGCCTCGTCCTGATTTGTTAAGAGGTCGAGCTTCAATTTCGGTTTCTCGCAACATGAGAGTGTCCCCGACTTGAACCGGTCCTTTAACATTTCGTCTGAGAATTTTATTTTGATCTCTTCCTTCTAGAACTTTGCAACGTACTTGTATTGCTTCTCCACGAGTACCTGTTCTCCCTACAACTTCTTCAACAGTTGCTGGAACTGCAGGTGTGAATAAAGAACCAGAAGTGTTTTTCGAATTCTTTCTTGGTGAACTCGATTTTTTTGTGTTTGGATCTTTTGCCATATGCATTTCCCTCCATGAGAAGATCCTTATTCAGAATCCTTCTTTTGATTTTCAGTTAGTTCTTTAAGAATATCTTTTGCATCTCCAGGATCAACAACTGCAATAGCAACACTTGGTACTGCAAGACCTGCAGCAGTTCCTAATTCTTCTCGAGATGGAACAGTTACGCAAGGAATTCCTTTTTCTTCAGCGAGAAGAGGAATGTGCATAGTCACTTCTTTTGGACTAACATCTTCTGCAATTGCAACGAATTTAGCTTTTCCTCGTTCAATAGCTTTAGTAACTTCATTAGTTCCTTTCTTTAAGGAACCAGACTTTTTTGTAGCTTCAATTAATTCATATGCTTTTTCACTCATTTTCATACCTCCAAAAGGTTCAATGTAGAATTGCGAGAATAACCCACAACTCCTCAATCCAAGATTTTATTGAAATTATCCAATAAAAGCTCTTCATCTATCACAGGAAACTGTGTATTTTGAAAAGAAACATGAACTTCTTTATAAAAGGCACGGTTTAGAAGGATAATTGCATTCGCAAAGGCAATAAAAAAGAACTGGAGTGAGTAGAACTAGAGCGAGTGTGAAATCGTAAACATAATACGCGTTACTAACTAGTACTGCTTCAAACCCTCTAAAAACAAAATAGACGAAATATTTATATAGACTGTGGTTGTGAACTTGATTGTGCACGATAAAAGAAACTATTCGTGAACGAGGTGTATATATATGGCAGATTCTGTAATTGTAAAAGCAAAGCTCAAAGAGATTGTTGGCGAATATAATATTTCATCCGATTTTGCCCAAGAACTAGACGCTCAAGTCAAAGAACTTGTAAAAAAAGCACAAAAACGAGCTGAAGGTAACAATCGAAAAACAATAATGGCTAAAGATTTGTAAATAAAGCCATATTTTATTTTTTTATTTTTATTAACGAGCAATAAACCTTTTTCTAAATAAATAAGGACATCATAATACGATGATAAAAATATAACAAGCGTTATCACCTACAGTAATAACAACATGTTATTCGCTAAAGTGAAACCTTATTTTGCCTAAAAATAATGTGCAAAAAAATAATCTCATTAGCAGAGTGGAAAAAAATTACTTCGAAGTATAGTCTGTATCTTATGGATAATAAACCATTAATTACACACCAATAGTTTTTATAAAGTCTTCGAACAGATATAAATAATAAGTGAAAAGGGCGTGTAAGGCGTTTATAATACTTAACACGATTCGATAATTGGTGATGTGAGTAAATATGGCGGAAATAAGTTATGAGGCAAAAGTTAAGAACAAACAGTTGACAGCATTTTTTGAATCGACTACTAAAAAAAAGAATATTCGACAAATCGTTGAGTAGGTTTTCAAGACATACTACCTTCGAGCGTAAATAAAGTAAGAAAATCGGTTTGACTTGCAAAACTTTTAAAAAGACTGAGTTCATCCTAGATATTCTGTTCAGAATACGAACAATCCGATATAAAATAGTGTTTTAAATATCTAATTAATAAAACTAATATCGGCACATAAAACAAGTTTTCTGAAAAAAGTAATTGTTTTATGAGAAAAAAAATAACTGAGGTAAATACCATGACAGACGATAATACTGTAAAAGAAGGAAATGTAGTTACGCTTCACTATACTGGAACATTTGAAGATGGTAATGTTTTTGATTCTTCAGAAGGAAAGGACCCATTAGAAGTTCTTGCTGGTAAAGGAATGCTTATCAAGGGTTTTGATGATGAACTCCTCGGAATGAAAAAAGATGAAGAGAAAAAAATCTCTCTCACTCCTGAAGATGGATATGGACAACCACGTGAAGATCTCGTCAGAGAAGTTCCTAAAAAAGATCTTGGTGACGATATAAAACCAGAAGTGGGTATGACTCTTGGTGTAAAAGCACCAACTGGACAAGTATTTCCAGCAGTAATTAAAGAGATTAAAGATGAAAATATTGTTATTGATGCTAACCATCCTCTTGCAGGAAAAAATATCAAATTCGATATTAAAATCGTTGATACTCGAGAACCTACTGAAGAAGATATGAAAAAATTCACTCCACAACAACCACAAGAACCTGAAGGTGACGATTGTTCAACCTGTGGCGGAGATTGTAGTAAGTGCTAAGCTAAACGCATAGTATTTTATTTTTTTAATTTTATTTTTCAAAAAAAGTTCTAAAAAATAGTCTAACAACAATGTGGAGATACTATGACACAATTAATCATGTTTTTAAGTACCGGCAAAGGAACATGGGCTCAAATTTCTCGGCTTATAGACCAATCATCCTTCGACGAGTATATTATCATAACTAATGAATTTGGTTATGAAAAGTTTTCACATAAAAAACCAATAAATAAAGTCGTTGTTAATACAAAAAAAGACACGTTGCAACTCAAAGAAGAAATCGTTAACAAACTCAAACCTCTTGTGAAGGGAAGTCAAGTCGGTTGTAATTTTGTCAGCGGTTCAGGACATGAACATATGGCATTTCTCTCCGCACTTTTAACACTTGGTGTGGGAATTCGACTAGTCATGCCAGGTCAAAATGATTTTATTGAAGTGTAGTTCTTAAAATATAATCCTTTTGATAAATCACAAAAACAAAAAACATAAAAAACAGTACTTTCAAAAATAAAATTTAAATGAAATTTTCAAAGAACAATATGTTTAGTTCCTTAGGAAATTCCTTGTCATATATGTCTTGGAAAGATTTCACATTTCCCGCCATCGCAATAGGAGCAGGATTAGCAGGAGCTTTTGGAGTGAGTTATTTGCTAAACGA
Organism: Nanobdellota archaeon; assembly: GCA_051819745.1. Lineage (GTDB taxonomy): Archaea > Nanobdellota > Nanobdellia > Woesearchaeales > SKGA01 > SKGA01. Next base: position 18,367 of record JBNJGO010000002.1, read on the forward strand.
TCACTCTTATTTTGAAGCATACGCCAACACATATGCTAAAACATATCCTTTTTTATTACTTGTTAATTATTATATTAAATATCCAAAAAAACGACATCAAAATAAATTTCTAAAAGAAAATTTTAACAAAACATATTCTGTACCCTCAATTAAACCAACCCCTAAAACAGTCGCTATAGGAACCGGAATCAGTGCAAGTGTTTTCATGGGAATAAATCAATTGTTATATCCAGAATTAAATCAAGACATGTACTCTTTAGGTAATAATATTGAAACAATAGTGGAAGCAATAACACATAACCAATTCAATCAACAACAATTATCACCTGAAGTAAGAACGAGCTTAAAAAATTCATTTATGGGAGTTAATATACTTGGTCTATATTCTTATGGAATAGTTAATTTGACAAAAAAAATAATTAATGTGGGAGAAAAAGAAACAAAAAAATCAAAAAATATGTTAAAAACCGCTATTGACGAAGCAGGATTAATTTTCGGGAAGAATATTTCTTCATATAAGACGGTTGAAAAAGGAGTAAAAATAAATAATTATTTAGGAGTCTATTCAAAAAAAGAAAAAAATCTTATACGAGCAAGTACATTATTACTAGAACACTTAAAAGAAACCAATAATCAAAAATTAAGCGATTATAGAATGAGTAGTAAAACAGAATTAAGTTATTTTATGAATAATCATCCTATTAAAGAAAAACAGCTCGAGTTATTTGTAAGAGCATTACATTATAAAAGTAGAAATATATCTGTCGAGGATAATCGAATCGCAAGTGATCTCATCGAGACGTATGGTAAAAAAATAATTGATAATTCCGCCAATAATAACCTTAAGGACCTGTCAATATTATCTATTTGTGCAATGTATTATGAGAATGAAGGAAAGATAAAAGAATCTGAAGAATTGTGGAGTAAAATAGTTGATGCTATTGGTATGGATACTACTGTAAGCACTGTTGATTTTGCTCCTGGAACGATAGGAGTGCAAACATATGCTGTGAAAGATGAAGAGGATAATCCTTTTTCTAAAGTTTTTGTTGAAAAAAGTACACCTAAAAAAAATCTTAAATCATTAACTGAAGAATTTTATTTATCAAGAATCCTTTTTGAAGAGCTCATGGAAGATAAATCTGCAATCGAACATTCGCAACCGATTAAAATTAAAACAACCGATTCAAAAGCAACAATTTATTTTCGTCAAGAATGGTTCGACCATCCTATTATTTATTTGAATAATCCTGACATTTCAGATGAACATAAAAAAAAGACATTTCAAGAAGTGGTTTTTTCAATAACACAGCAACAAGATATTCTTGAAAAACAACAAAAAGTATCTCTTCAACATATTGATTACAAGGAAAAAATAATTCGTGCGTATGAAAATATTTTTGGTAACATCTCTCTAAAAGATAAAAACATACTTTCAGATATGGTGTCCTTAGTTTATGATTTTGGTGGGCCTATAAAACCTGTTCTTGATTATCATCACAATAATTATGGAATATATTCACTTCAAAAACAAGAGGAAAATAATATTATTGGTTGTAAAACAGACACTCAACAAAAAGGAAAGGCACCTGCAATTCTCGAATATGTCAATCTGATTGAACATAGTAGGAATGAATTGTCAAAAAATATGTTCCTATCTTTAAAAAATATTACTTTCGAATCATTTTCTAAGACATATCAAACCAATCTTCAAGAAACAGAAATTGCAAGAATGTCAGGTATTTATTCTAGAATGTTTTCGTTTTTGAATGCGTGGCTTTCATCATCTCGAAGCGAAGAACATAATCGTATTCTTCCCGTAACATATAATATGATTTCTTCATACAACGAAGGTTTTAAACAAGGATCACTGACAAAAGGTCAACCATATGAAAATAGTTTACGTCAAGGAAGAAAACAGTTATACTCAATAATTGAACCACTAGAATCAAAAATAAAGAAAATTACAAACAGTTAAAAAAACACACATAATATACGAATATCTACAAAAAAGCCAGTAAAATATAAAAACCCCAACCTACTTTAGTATTAGTGTGAACACATTTGGGGGAGTACAATGAAAGAGTTTAATAGCTTGCGAGATATTCAGCGTAATATCGCAAATAGGCTTGAATCCGATTCGAAAATGGATGATTCTATTCAATTATTGTCTATCATTCAGGGAATGCTTGTTGATGGTAGTGGTCGAATCTCAAAAGAAGAAATTTTCTTTGAAGCCACACAGCAAGGGATGTTAAGAGCACAGGCAGAAGTATTATTAAGAGATCTTGTTCGAAACAGAAGCGTTTCTGAACAGAAAGGATATATTATTCTTTAGTTTGTTGTTGTATGAGGAAAAAATCATGCAATAATCCTGCAGGAGCTGTTGTTTTGATACCAACTGAATTGAAAGCTGATTTAACAGCATCATAACCATTATCTTGTAGGAAGATAATTATTTCAGATAGTGGTTTGACAGGAATTCTTTTTTTCTTTGCAATATGATGCGTGTTGTAAAAACCAACTGATGGTGCGAATGCTTCTTCATATAATGGTTGAAGTAACTTTTTTACGTCGGAATCGTTTGATGTTTCAAGTAGTTGTTTCAAAAAACTAGTATCTTGTAGTATGCCCGAATATAATGGACCTAGCGAAGTCATCTTAACAGCACAATAGTCGCAAGTTGTAGATTGATCGGTATTAGATATTGATAACCCGCATTGCGGACATTCATGCACATAAGATAGTATTGAATTAAACATGTTAGCAGAGGGTTGTTTTCCTTTTTTTACTTTGAAAAAAATTCTATAATAGTGCTTGTGATGAAAAGAAAGAATTGGAACTAATTGTTTTGCATAACCCATACCTAGTTGTATTACTCGTCTAGCGAGTATTCGAATCCCTATTTCGTGTTGTTGAGAATTTGGTGTTGAACAAGATTGATATTTTTGCTTGCATGCTAAAGGATACGTTCCGGATAGCGCTCCAGTGTCAGTTGCAGTAATGCCAATAATAGCACCATTTTTCGCGTGTAGTATAGCTTGTTCGAGAACAATATTTGGACTGCCGAAAGGATCTATATCAATATAGTCAAATCCTTTTTTATCATGGAAAAATTTATTACAGTCTTGTTGAGAAATAGTGACAAGAGAGGAAGGTATAGTATTTATATTAAATAATTCTTTTATCATAACAACCGCTTCTTCTTTAAGATCATTAACATACATGTGAGCTATTTTTCCAGGAGGTAATTCTTTAATTAATCGACCTGCCCGAACACCACTTCCTGCAAGAGGAAGAGCTACTTGTAATTGAGAACCCAATCCCTGATTAATAACGTCTCGAGTTATCGTTCGATTCAAGCTCATTTGTTCGTTATAAAAAACAGTTTGTTTCCTACTAGGAATTAAAACTGACGTACATGGAATGATAATCGAACCTTCTTTGGTTCTGTCCTCGCCATTGTTTGAATTAATAGGAGTATAAATGGGAGTATAAATAGTATTACGTTCTGACATGATGATAGGAGAAATACACAATGTTTATAAAATTGTTTCTAAATAATGGATATCATGGATTTTAAAGATAATACCTTGACAGAAATTGATAATAAGCTTTGTTCACTCATGTATCTTCGTTATAATTATGGGTGGCTAACACCTATAAATATTTCTGATGAATTCAGACGCTTTCAATTTGAAAATAATCGATATAATCCTCAATTCAAATATCAAGACATTCAAGTTGATAATGAAATAAAAGCCCTCGAGGATATGAAGGATAAACCAAACAATCGATTTGAACAATTATTTGAAACGATAAGGGAAAATATTCTTTTTGAAGCAAGAGCATTAAAAAATTTAGGATCAAACACCTTTAATACAACAATATTATTTGGCAAAGTAGATAATACAACAGTGCATAAAGCCCAGGATATACTTTCAACGAAGGCTCCTGAAAAAAAATCCAAAAAAAAGACCATCACTTCTCAAGAGCTAGGCTTGGAATTACAAAAAAGTTTGAAAAAATTAGGGTTGAAAGGATGGAAAATAAGCTATAATGAATCATTATTAACTGGAAGTTCAATAAGTTCAGGGACAAAAACCATTCGTATTAAGAAAGGAGCATATTTTTCAAAAGAAAGAGTTAAAAAACTCATTTATCACGAGATTGGAACCCATGTTATTAGGGCAGAAAACGGTTTTTCACAAAAATATAAGATATTTGGCCATGGGCTTCCACAATACTTGCCGACCGAAGAAGGTCTTGCTGGATATAATGAAAGAAAACAAGGAATCGCTAATCAAGAGAAACAATATGCACTCAGGGCGTTGGCGACAAAAATAGCCAGCGAAGATAGTTTTCTTGAAGTGTTTAAGACAATACGACCGTTCATACAATCAGAGTATAAAACCTTTTTGCTCTCAGCGAGAGTCAAGCGAGGACTTGGTGACACATCCCAACCAGGGGGATATTTAAAGGATCATGCTTATTTGAAAGGAAAATTACTTCTTGACGAGTTTGTTAGAAAAAAGGGCAGTATTAATGATTTGTATTCTGGAAAAATAGGTGTTAAGGACGTGTGGTTGGTAAAACAAGGATATCTCACTAAACCACGAATAATCCCTGAATTTCTCTGAAAAAATACGAATTAGTATCCTTTTGAGAAACATAAATCGCAACGTTTAAATAAGCTCAATAATCCCTTTATAGTGAGGGTTTCAGTACTAATCATAAATACTAATTAAACAACATAGAGGTTAAGAATATGTCTTCTGATAATCAACAAGAACAAGGAAAAAAATCATCACAAGAATATAGTGCAAGTAATATCACAGTATTGTCTGGACTCGATGCAGTTCGTAAAAGACCAGGAATGTATATTGGTTCAACGGGACCTAGAGGACTTCATCATCTGGTTTACGAAGTAGTTGATAACTCTATTGATGAGGCTATGGCAGGTTATTGTTCAGCAATCGAAGTAATCTTAAATGATGATGGATCTATCACTGTTAGTGACGATGGACGAGGAATTCCTGTTGAAAAACATGAAAAATATGGTATTTCAGCTTTAGAAGTTGTTATGACAAAACTTCACGCAGGGGGAAAATTCGATAAGGATAGTTATAAAGTTTCAGGAGGATTACATGGTGTTGGTGTTTCTTGTGTTAATGCACTTGCACAAAAACTCACTGTGCTAATTTATCGAAATGGAAAGATATTTACTCAAGAATTTGAACGTGGCGTTCCTAAAACAACCCTTAAAGAACTTGGTGAAACGACAAAAACAGGAACTACAATAACATTTTATCCTGATGAAGAAATTTTTCAAGAAACAACAACTTTTTCGTTTGATACTCTCAGCAGTCGACTTCGAGAATTGGCTTTTTTGAATAAAGGAGCGACAATTAAACTTCTTGATCACAGAACTTCAGCCACTGATGAAACCATAAGCATTGCTGATGACGAGCAGGAAAGGGAGAATAAGAAAGAAAAAGTATTTTATTTCGAAGGAGGAATAAAGAGTTTTGTTTCATACCTCAATGAAGATACTGAAAAATTTCATGATATTATTTATTTACAAGATAAAAAAGATGGTATTGAATTGGAATTGGCTCTTCAATATACGTCTGGTTTTTCACAATCAATTTTTTCTTTTGTTAACAACATCAACACACATGAAGGTGGAACTCATCTTGCTGGTTTCAAGACTGGACTTACAAGAGTATTCAATAATTATGTTAAAGATATGAATAGTAAAGCTGTAAAAGATGTCAAATTATCAAGTGATGATGTGAGAGAAGGATTGACAGGTGTCATTTCTGTCAGGGTTCCCGAACCACAATTCGAGGGTCAAACAAAAACCAAATTAGGTAATAGTGAAGTGAAGGGCATCGTTCATTCTCTTGTTACAAAAGGATTAACAACATTTCTTGAAGAAAATCCCACTATTGCAAAAGCTATTGTTGAAAAAAGTGTTCTCGCTGCAAAAGCTCGAGAAGCTGCTCGAAAAGCAAGAGATCTTACTAGAAGAAAATCTATTCTTGAGGGATCATCCCTTCCTGGAAAGCTCGCTGATTGTTCTCAAAAAGACCCTTCAAAAACCGAGTTATATATTGTAGAGGGTGATTCGGCAGGTGGTAGTGCAAAACAAGGTCGAAGTAGAGAAACACAAGCAATACTGCCTCTTCGAGGAAAAATAATTAATGTCGAAAAAGCCAGACTTGCAAAAATATTATCTAATAATGAAATAGTATCTTTAATTACAGCTTTAGGAACAGGCATTGGAGAAGAGTTTGATGTTAGTAAACTTAGATATCATAAAATAATAATAATGACAGATAGTGATGTTGATGGAAGTCACATCACCACCTTAATATTGACTTTTTTCTATAGATACATGCGTGATTTGATTGAGCAAGGATATGTCTATGATTCAATGCCACCATTGTATAAAATCACGAAAAACAATAAGTCATATTATGCACTCAATGAAGATGAGAAAGCAAAAATTATCGAAAAAATTGGTGAAGAAAAGATTTCCTTGCAACGATATAAAGGTCTCGGTGAAATGAATCCGAATCAATTATGGGAAACAACAATGGATCCTAAAACAAGAGTTCTCAAGAGAATCACCATCGAGGATGCGGTGGAAGCTGATAAGACATTCCAAACCTTGATGGGTGATGATGTACTTCCTCGAAAACAATTTATTGAGAAGAATGCTTTGAAAGTAAAAGAATTAGATATTTAATTACATAAATTACATGCTAAAAAGGTGAACACATGACTAATATAAAAATAAATCAAAATGTCGCTATTCTTTGCGACGGTAATAATATTGAGCGATCAATCCAGAAAACAGCAAGTGCTAATACAATGATTAATTTTGATAGTTTGATTCCTAGACTTCTAAAAAATAGAGGATTAAATAGGATGATTTACTTCAGAGAAGGATTTCGTATTTCTGACAAGCTTGCTGACCGATTATATTCTCAGTTTTATGGTTCTGTAATACCATGTCATAAATCTGCAGACATTCCTTTGACTATTAAAGCAACACAACTTGCGAGTAAAATAGATACTATTATTATTATGTCTGGTGATAGTGATTATGTTGATTTGGTTAAATATTTAAAAAATGAAGGCGTTCGAGTCGAGATTGCTGCCGTTAAAGAAACAACATCAAAATATTTGCTTGATGAAGTTGATTTTTTTCATCCAATCGGAAAAGATGATGTGTTCACATACGGTGGAAGTAACAAGACTAATTCATCAAATTATCAAAAAAGATCATCTGCAAAAAACACTTCTAGAAAAAATACTACAACAAGTACAAAACATCATACAACAAAGAAAACCACTTCAACATCTTCTAAAAAAAATGCAGGTTCCGCTTCTAAAAAAAATGAAACAATAAATAAAACAGCAAACAAGCAAGTTAAAAAACCAGTAGAACATCTTAAAAAACGCTTGTTTAAAAAATCTAAATAAAATGGTCCGTCACAAAAAAAAATCTGCAAAAAAACCATCAACTCCTTTGGCCAGAGTATGGTATTTTTTATGGTATGATGATTCTATCTGGAGTTGGATAGCAAATATCATAATAGCATTTGTCTTGATAAAATTTTTAGTATATCCTGGACTCGCTTTAGCATTTGGAACAGAACTTCCTGTTGTGGCCGTTGTTTCTTGTTCGATGGAACATCAATTTACTAATTGCGGTAATAATCCTGCTCCTGAAAGATTATGCAATATGACTGGCGAAGGTTTTGTAACACCATCTAATTATTGGAATGCGTGCGGTGATTTTTATGAGAAAAGAAATATTTCGTTTGAAAAATTTCAGACCTATCCCTTCAAGAATGGTTTTAATAAGGGAGATATTATTTTATTGAAGGGTGAAGAATCAAAGGATATAGAAGTTGGTGAAGTCATTATTTTTGAGGGAAATAAAGTTGCTTATCCGGTAATTCATCGTGTTGTCAAAATACATGAAGAGAATGGATCATATCGTTTTGAAACTAAAGGAGATCATAACAGTAGACAGATTGAAACGACCGTCCTCAACGAAACAGATATAACTCCAGATGAAATCATAGGTGTTGGCGTGGGTAGAGTTCCCTTTGTAGGCTATTTGAAAATAGGTTTTGTTAAATTAATTTCTCTTTTCGGATTATAATTTTTTTAGGTGTTATACTAATGACAAGAAGCACTATTGTGATTAAAAAAATTAAATCTAATGCTATAATTTCACAATTAGAAAAAACCAACATACCATACCATATGCTAGAGCCAAAAGGAGAATATGAACGGTTACGAATAGAAACCGAAAAAGGATTGCTTATTCTTTACACCTCAAATAAACTTGTCATCCAAGCAAAATCAGAGCAAGAGGATTTTTTCAAGAAATTATTTTCCATATCAGATAACCACCTTCAAAGAAAAATAAATAACAACACTTCTCACACAAAACATAACAAGACAACTCTTGATTTCAAAAAATATGATGGCATCATAGGTAGTGATGAAACTCTCAAAGGCGATACGTTTGGTGGTTTGGTGGTTTGTGCGTTTATGGCTTCAAGAGAGGAACAACAAGAGTTGAAACGAATGGGTGTTGTCGATTCTAAAGAATTATCCGATAGTCAGATTAGTCGTATTGCAACACATATAATAAGTACATTTTCTTCCAATTATCATTGTATTTCATTGGATCCAATCGAATATAATACTATCATTAAATCAAAAGGATCATCTACGAGTCTTCTTAACGATCTTCACCACCAAGTTATTTCAAGAATACAATCTCAACAATGTGATGATGGCAAAGCAAGATATATTTCTATTGTGGATAAATTCCCTGGTTGTAACATTGGAGATGTTATTATCCCTAAGGCTGAACAAGAATCGGTTGTTGTCGCAACAGCAAGTATTATCGCTCGAAAGAAAGGTCTTGATCAGATCAAAGAGTTATCTGAAAAAGCAGGTTTTTTTCTTCCTCTAGGTTCAACTCATGTTAAAGAAGCTCTCAAGCGATTAATAGTTAAAAATAAAGACTTGAAAGAATTTTGCAAACTTCATTTTTCTAATGTTAAGAACGTGCTATTTGAAAAAAGAGATAACAAAAATTAAATAAAAAAATATGTTGTAAACCTATTCAAGAATTATCGAGTTTTAGCATAAGGTGTGCAAGTAATGCTTCTAATTGTATGAATTCGTCACTTCCTTCATTAAGTCGATGTTCTGCTTCACCACAGGCGTTGACAAAAGATAATTGTACTGATGAAGGTATGTCGGGAACATTCCATATTTCTTTTTGTAGTTGTACAATAATGTCTAATCCACTAAGCCCATACTCTAACATGATATCGAGAAGTGATTTTCTTGCTTCCTTGAAGTCTTGTTGTTTACAGGATTCAAAGACTTTTGTTATTTCTTGGGGTCTGGCAAGAGATGCGATGCTGAGAATAGTTTCTTCAGTTACTTCAGAGCCAATGCTTGCTGAACTTTGAAGAATATTTTCTACTCGTCTCAAATCACCGTTACTTGCCTTGTAAATTGTTTTTTTGGTTTTTTTATCAATAGTAAGCCCTTCTTTTTCAACTATTGAATCAATAACATCATATATTTCGCTTTCTGGAAGTGGTTTGAATTTGAATACCGCACATCTGGATTGTATTGGATCAATTATTTTCGACGAGTAATTACAAGATAGTATGAAACGACAAGTTGAAGTATAGTTTTCCATTGTTCGTCGCAGTGCTTGTTGTGCTTCTTTTGTTAGCGAGTCACATTCATCAAGATATATTATTTTGAAAGGAACATCTCCAAGCGCTTTTGTTCTAGCAAAATCTTTGACTTTAACGCGAACAACATCTATTCCCCTCTCATCGCTAGCGTTGAGTTCTAGAAAGTTTTCTTTCCATGATTCTTTGAATAATTGTTTTGCCACAACCAAGGATAATGTTGTTTTTCCAACACCTGCAGGTCCTGAAAATAAGACGTGAGGCATGTTTTTTTTCTCAACAAATGCTTTTAGTTTAGAAACGATGTGTTGTTGTCCTTTAACGCCTTCGAAAGTATCAGGACGGTATTTTTCAGTCCATATTGTTGATTCAATCATAGCAATAGATAACAAGCAAGACTATTTTATAATACTTTGGGTAGGTCAACCTTAAATAGTGTACTGAATTAATTTAAAAAAATAAATAAAATAAGAATAGTTAAAAAAAAATATTTTGACTAGAAAATTCGCATATCAAATAAAAAAGTGAATCTAAAGGCCGTACAGGCCAGAAGAAAATCATATAATAAGAATTTCTTCCAAGAGAATTCAAGTAAAAGATCGAAAAGAAAAAAAAATATTAGATAATATCTTCTTCTGAAACGACCATGAAGTCTCCCATCGCAATAACTGCACTGAATGGAATTAGCGGTTCTCCTTCTTTAGTCTTTTCAAGTTCTAGTTTTTTTGTATACACAGTTGGTTCGCTTAGCACTATATGAATTAGCTCTCCAGAAGATGTTTCAAAAATGATATCTCCTACTTCACCGAAACGTTTTCCGGTTTTCGAAACCACTGTTTTGCTAATGAGTTGTTTGGAAAATTTTTTTTCTTCGTCAGCCATGTTTTCAAAACCCCTTGATAATTGTTATGTATAAAAATCAGGTTAAAACAAGATATTACTCGTTGTTTACCACTCGTATGGGTGTATCAATAGTTGAGTATTTAAATGTTTCGTATTCATTAAATATACTATAAAAAAAATAAAAGTAAAAAACTAGTCGGAATCTCCGATGTTTTTAATGGTCACAGTCTTTCTTAAATTTTTACTATACCGATATTCTAGGTCGATGGAAAGTGCTTCATCATAAATAACTGTTCCACCCGCGTTTGATTCGAGAATACAATTCACAGTTGTTTTTGCACTGCCAGATTCATCTCCAGAACCTTGAGCTCCAAGTAAAGTAATGTCACCTGTAGTTGTAGAACTATCTGCCCCTTCCCAGGAGTCACCGCAATTTATTGTTGCAGGAGTACCATCAGGCAAGCTTGCCGTTAAATGGACTTTTCCTTTTTTATTACGGTTGCTCAGGGAGGAATCACATTCTGCCTCTCCAAATTCATAAACTGCGCCTTGACCAACGTGAACAACATCAAACATAACACTCACTTTATTTTCGCCAGCTGTGTTTTGACGCAAGTTCTCGACATGAAGCGGTCCACCTGAATTATATGTTGTTTTTGGCTTTGAAATATCGCATATTTCTTTGCTTTGTTGATCAAAAAGTGCTGATGAAGAATCATCAGAAAGACAGACTTTTGTTGTTGATTTAGTTCGATAATCATAGCACAGGTTTACCAAAAATGATTTCTCGTCATTACCTTGAAGATCAGAAGGATATGAGAGACCATTCCATGAGAGAATTGTTGAAGTTCCGGGACTTACCGAACCATCAGGATATTTATATGCTGCTTTCAAATTATCCTCTAATTCACGAGTAAGATTCGCATCTTCATCGAGACCGAATTGTTGGGGAACTATTCCCTCAAGAGAGACCTCTAAATAATTATAGTCACCATCCATTGTAAGACTTTGCTCTCCTTCATTAGTCAAGCGGAGTTGTATTGAAAAAGGCATTTGGCCATTATCAAGTATATTTTCGGGCGGAGCTCCTTGAACGAATTCCATTGAAACTCCCTGAGATCCCCCAACAAATGGTTTTGTCGATCCAGTGTTTGAATCCTGAGAACCACCACAAGCAGTTAGTGAGATTGAGACAATAATAAGTAAACCAAGTAATGCTATTTTTTTAATCATTTTTTTACCTCCTTACATGAATCAGACTCGTTTAACAGTTGTTTGTCGAGTCATCGTTTGTGAATAACCATACCCTAATTCTACGACTAGAGGGGTTTCATATGCGGATTTTGCAGTAACATATTCAAGATCATAACGACACCTGACACGACCTCCTTGTCCAGGTATAAGTTTAACACCATCAAAACGGTCTGGTGTGCAAGATAATGATTGATCGCCAATTCGTACATCAATAACATACACTTTATCTTTATATCGTGTTGAAAGGTCTGCAGGATAGTAAGGACTACATCGTTCTATTTGTCCCATATCAAAGACCGTACCTGCGCCAATATTATCTATGTGAATATCAAAGAATACGCTTTGACGAGTATTTTCTTGTTCTATTCTTGTAATCGCTACTGGAGCACCGTTCCCGCCGTTGAAAGTCACTTCTCGCGGACGGCAGACTTTTCTTCCTTCACTCATTGGTGCAGGATCAATACATACCATTGGTGAAGCATAAGTGGAGTATAAATAACAGTTTGTGACCATGAATCGCATAGTTCTTTTGTCCACTCCTTTTGTCCATTCTTGGAGTTCTCCATTGAAGACAAGGGTTTCCATCTCACCTCCAGGATAATCTGGATCGTCTGGTCGTAAGTAGAATTCTTTTCCGTTATAGCGATCGAATGATATTCCTGAAAGCATCATTAAAAGACCACGACCGTGATTGAATAAGTTGAAATCAAGATCATCATCAACGGAAAATCCGAAGTTAGCTTGGTCTCCCATTTGGTTGTAATCAAAACCTATATTATCTAGGACTTCAGCTTCAATACCGAGAAGCTCTGCTAGGGGACCTAAGCTATCAGCACTCATCCCAAATCGACCATCTCCTTCAAAGTAAGCATCAGTGCCAACACCTTCGCAACTAACTACTGAAGACACCGTGTCAAGGAAACTGTCACTGTCTATACCACCCATATTAAAATCGATAGTACAATCACCCCACCCTTGATCAAGTTTGGGGATATTGATATCTTCAATGTGAATAAGGTAAGGATCATAACCAGAAATATAAACGCCTCCTCGAGTGTAAGATCCTCCAATGTTGTGTAGATCAACCGCCACTGCAAAGTCATGATCTCCCGGTTGCGCTCCTCGAGAATAATAATACATTTTTGAAGGTGGATCGGATGGATTCGCGAACGTCATCCTAACTCCTTCTGAACCTCGATAATACTCTTTATTAGGATCATCATTGCTATTTGAGCCAAATTTTCCACCCATCGAACAGCCCGTAAGAGCTATTAAGAGAGTGAAAACCATCATAACTGATACGATTCGAACTGTTTTCATTGACATCTATTACACCTTCACACATAAGTTACTGATAACTTCTTATTTAAATAATTTTGTTATTTTCAGCGGTAAAAAGAGAGTATCAGGATATTTTCTTGCTAAACACCCTTTTTTCTCCTAATTTGTCTTCTACCATGATACAGACAGTGGTGTCATCGGCAGGCATTTGATCGAGAGATAATTCAAAATACATACCGAATGTTTCCGAATATTCTCCTTTTAAACTTGTGAATTGATTGTGAGCAATATTTTCACACCAACTAGCAGGATCTGTAGCTTTAGGTTCGGTGAATGCATAATATGCTTTGTTTGAACAGCCACAAGTTCTGTCAATATCTTTTTCATCATCCCTATCTTTACATATCCATGAGATACTATCGCTTGTTTGTTGTATTGAAGTCGCCATTGGCTTAGCATTTGAAGTTACACAGTCAGGCCAGCCACAGTAGGTTCCTGGAAAGCAGAGGTTATCTGCTGGAATACAGTTACCTCCTGCTTCGCGACATTTTTCGATCCCGTTATACATGCACGACATCCCATCATAAACAGGTTTTTGTTCATCTTGAGATTTCGTATTTATGTGTGCTAGTGGAGAGTATTGGATTCTCCAGTCAAAGGATGTGTTCTTTAGCTCGTCAGATATTGATTTGAAAACATCGTAATCATATTCACTCGCGTGATAATCGCATTTTGACAGACAACCACCCTCAACTTTTTCTTCCCAAGGGAGGCAGTTATCATTAGAAATATCTTCGTCGGAAAAAATAGGGTCGCTAGATCGTTTCACAGTGACTTCTTTTGATTCCATGCCTGAGTAGAGATATGAAAGATCGACGTAGAGCTCAGTATAGTAACTTGATGTTAGGGCGAGAATGTCTGTATTATTTAGTTGACATTGTATCTTTGCAGATCCTTCATCAAGACGAATAGCTTCCGGCAGGCAATTAAGAGTTTTTTCTCCAAGACGAGCGTTCACCCTAACCTTGTTGATTGAATTTGATGTTATCTCGCCACAGCTTTGTTTTCCAGCGTTTGATTCAGTGTTGAAATCGGAGACAAACCCATCACCATATTGTTCTATGTGAATGGTGAATTGTGGCCTGATGTAATCATCAACAGGTATCATTTGTGATTCTACATCTGTTATTCCTACAGGTGCCCCTTGACCTCCTGAGTACGAATGGTCTTGCGCTTCACATGCTTGTTCTCTTGCATCTGTTCCTTCAGGATTTGTGTCAACACACACTGATTCTGAAAATATTGTTTTGTAAGGATAACAATAGCTTAAAAAGAATTGAGCAGTGTCTGATTCGAAATTTCCAACAATATCTCTAGCTTCAAATTCAGCTATCGCAAGAGACGTTTCTTCTCCTGTAGGGTATGATTGTGATTTCCCAAATAATGAAATATCATCGATAGAATCATATCGGGAGTTTTGATTATGGTCTTGAATTTTTTTGACAGGTCCTGAATTGAATTTCAGGTTCGCATCCATCGTGTAATTAGTCAAATCGAATGCACCTTTATTATATGCTTTTGCTTGGACATCAAAAGTTGATGATTCAAATACTGCTTCAGGCGGGGCGTGATCGAGAAATGAAACGGCGACTCCTTGTGTTCCAGTATGAAAGTCAGTTGTTTGTGAATTCGTCTGGGAAAATCGCCCACCCATTTGACAACCAGTAAGCAGTACCAATATTGAGAAAATAATGATAATAAAAGTCAGGGAAGTTCGTTGTAGTTTCAAGCTTTCACCTCTACAGTAGTTGAATGATCAAGCGAGTATCTGTAATCCATTGAAAAGAACATTTGATCTGAAAACCACCCGTCATCTTCAAATCGTTCGTTCAAAATAGCATTATCAAATTTTAAATCACAACTAATTGACCTGAATTGATCCCATGATTGGAATTCTTTTTCGAATTCGAAAACCCATCGATCATCTTCTGATTTATAAGGTATTTTTTGTGTTGTCAGGAAGTTACATTCTTCAAGGGCTACTCCTCTTGGCATGTTGATATTGATATTATTGATGTCTGTTATTTTATTCCCTTCTGCTGAGGAGAGGTCTTCAAACTGGAAGACGAAATTAATTCTTCGGTTCCTTATCGAAGATGGTCCTCCTTCCACGACAATTGGCATTTGTAGAACGTAGCGATTATCCTCTCGTGTATTACCGACATTTATTTTCACTGGACCTGATGTTGATACACTTTTCGAATCGCCTTCTATATATTCGCCTGGTTTATATTGATCACCTGCACGGTTTGCGAGCGTCAAGAATTTTTCTTCTTGTGATTTTGACAATATTTTTAGAGGTACTTTCACTGATGATCGGTAATTGAATACTTGTTTAACATCAACAACATGACTTCCTTTTTGTAATCCATCAAATGAACATCTTACTCGTGATGATTTTGATCCCGTCAACTCAGTATAAGGAGGATCAACCGTCTTTGCAGGTGTTGAACCAACCATACACGATGTCATCAGTTCGAGAGGGTGGTACGAATTTGCTATCGTGTCAATCTCTATATCTACTCGTTCTCCTGTAAAAAAATAGTCTCGAGTCGGCTCTACAGATTCTATTTTCGCCCCTATGAATTCAGCTGTTCTTTCAGTTTCACTCCCTTGAACTACAGAACCATTGCCATAGCCGTATTGTCGCTTTATACTGTTGAGAAAATTTTGAATGGGATTTGCATTTTTCAATCCTGCCTCAACATCTGCTTGTGAAGATCCCACATCAGAATTTAACTGTCCTGATTGTATATAACCGACCATTTGCGGACCTGCAAACATGAGAACAATGACAAGTCCGAAAAATAATCCTATGGGAACTAGTTTATCTGGATTGTACGCCCAAACAAGATCAAGTATTATGCCTACGATAATAATAAAATAGAGGAGGAAAGAAGCAGATCCCATAAATCCTTGCACTGCTGATGAATTTGAAAGCAATAGTCCAGCCAAAAAGTTCAGGACAAGAAATCCGACAATAGGATATATTTTTTTCTCATCGATAATATTGAACTTGTGAAATGTGAAAAGTAGTAATGCATAAACGATAATGACCATAATGTTGATCATTTTAAATTCGACCGATATCAAACCAGTTCCTAACGGCCCTAGCATGAAAGTTACAGCTAACAGTAAAAAAAATACGATGTCATTCCAACTTGAAAATGTATTATCTCGAAATTTTTTGCCTGCAGCTACAGCTGTTTTGAGTTTCGAGATCGAATTTTGATATCCTTCTTTAACACCTGCAACTTTCTTATCAAATCGTGATTTTACTTTTGCTTTGATTTCTTCAATCTTGTTTTCATAAGACTCGCGAATAACGTGAAGTGGGGAGAATTTCTTTATCAGTCCAGCAACGACAAACTCATAACCTGCATCGATAAAATCTCCTACTAAGGGAATAAAAGATGTGACCGTGTCAATTAAGTAGAAAATGAATATCTTGAAGAAAGCTCCAACGTCTCGAAGTAAAATGATTGTCGGTATGGCAAAATAAACAACAAGCCCTATATTAATAAAGATTTCAACAGTATCTATTGCGGTGCTCATCGCAGTTCCTATGACTGGAATGAACTCTAACACTCCGGAGAGATTAAGAATAGCGTCCACGATTGCTGCAATCCAAAACACGAGATGAGATATTCCTCCCGTGAAAAAATTTAGTATTGCTTCATTTGTTTTAATCTGCCGATCTTGATTTTTTCGTAGTTTGCTTATTTTATTTTTTACTTTTTGATATAATGATTGTTCTTCTTTTTCTAAATATGAATTATCAGATTGTTGTTGTTCACTGTCATTAGTAGTCCCTTGCGGTTTAGAAGAATCATTTTGAGCGGGCTCTGCAGAATCCTGGGTGGTATTAATAGTTGTAAAATTATTAACTTGTTGAGGTTCATCATTTCCTGAAATAGACGAGGTATCAGAGGACGTGTTTTCATCAAATTCTTTAGAAAATTTTTCAGAAACTTTCTCAGATAGTTTAGAGTATGCTTCATCTTTCATATCAAATGACTCGCCCTTCAAAATCATTACACCTCTTTACTAAACTGATCTTTGCTGTAATCATTGTATTCTGATATCAATTTGTGATATAGTCACATCCCGTTGTGGTTTAATAACAATAGAATTTGTCCCATAATGAACGAGATTATCTATTGACCGTGTTATTCCCTGATTGTATGTTGATACAGGAAGTGTTTGTCCGTTTATGACAAAGTCCACATCCTTATAAGAAGTGTCAACAAAATCAACCCGTAATAGCACATCTACACCTGCTTTCAATCGGGGTTCATCGAGATATGAAAGAGAATCTTCTTGAGGCAGACAATTTGGTCTATTCGAGTTATCATCATAATATCCTTCAGGACACGCATCACATTCTGATATGGTAACATAAGATGTGCAAACAGAATCAAAACCAGTGAATGGAGTGTCATCACACCAATAATTATTTCCTGATGATTGAAAACAACAATCCTTATCATAACGGACATCACAATTTGCCGGACACAAGCCATCAGTATCATCACCACACGTTCCTTCCACATCATCATGCGGATCACCCATCCTATCTTCATATCCACTTGGGCATCGAGAAGTATATTGTGCAAGAAGCATGTTAACACATCGATCATTAGGATTATCTGTTTTCATATCACACCAATAATTATTGCTTGATTCTTCAAAGCAACAATCCTTATCCTCGTATGCCATGCAATTATCAGGACATTCGCCGTCAACTTCCCCACAATGAGGTTCATTATCTTGTACGAATTTAAAGAGATCTTCATCTAATTCAAAATAATAAATTGGATGTTCAACATCTGATAGTGATACTTCAACACTTGCTTGATCAATAATATAGTCACCATATGATGCTTCAAACGAAATGGTGTTTTGACCTTGCTTGAGATGTGTTGTGTGTAAGTTAATGAAATTTTTAATGTGACAATCTGGAATTCCGTTAAAGACTGTTTTGTTGTTAAGAACTATTTCAAGCGAACCGACTCTGTTTGGATCACAGTCAGGATAGAAAGATAATTCTGCTTCCTTAAAGTATTCGAGTTCTTCTTCTGAAATAGGGAACCATTGATGATTTTTGCTTTGTGTTGAATCAACTATATCTCCAGTTATTTGAATTCCTTCAAGTTTGAAAAGATTTGATTTCCAAAATTCAACACCCGGTTCTGTTGTAGAAAAATAAAGTATGTTTTCGTGTTTAAGAAGATGTTTTGGTAATTCAATTGGCTGTGATGATCCTTGAGTTGTCTCATCAGAATAAATTTGAACTCCATTAAAATATAATTCTAGCGTTCCATCTCCAAATAGGACATTATAAGAAACAAGAAGTTCTCGAACGTTTTCAGGAGTCACTGTAAAATTTATTGAGTGTGTTGTTTCTTGAAAAGCAGAGTTTTTTATTCGTACACGAGGAGTTTCGGCTAGTATTGTGGATTCTGCAGTAGTGTGTAACCGGAAACTATTAAGTTCGTGTGTAATATCATCATCTTCAATAGCAGATATTTGGCCGATATTACTGTTAAGGGTTGATGTTCCTATTTGATCAGAATATCCTTGTGAAGAAGAAGGGGGGTTTCCAGGAATAGTATCGTGTTCTAAAAGTTGTTGTTGATCTTGATCTGGTAAGAATGCAACGTATAATACGAGAAGTCCTGCAATAATAAGAACGAGAAGAGCTGCACCTGCACCACTTGCTCCTTTTTTTAATGATAAAACATGCCCTGACATGATAATTCCTCCACAAACACTATTGAATCAAATACTAAGAGTATTTAAAGGTTTTGCCTGAAAAGATAGTATTAAGAATATAAAATGGTTGTTGTTTATGGCAACCACGAAGAAGAATCGTCTATTTTTGAAGGAAGATATTTGTCCATAACATAATTCAAACCGTGTGATGCGAATGCCTGCTGTTCCACACGTTGTTGTATAGATAACATTTTTTTGAGTGCTTTTTGCCATTCAGGATGCGATTGTATGAAAGGATCATTTTTTTCAAGTTCTTTTATTTTTTTGACATCAATTTCTTTGAGAGGATGTGTCGGTAGTTTGAATGTTTCTATATCATAGGGTGTTACGCCAATAAATCGGGCTTTTGGAACGCAAAAATATTCATTTATATGCGCTGCATTTCCACTTCCGACTTTTAATGTACGATATATATTTCCATAACCGTAAGGATCTCCATCTGTGAATACGAGCACAGGAAGATTTTTATCATCAGATAGTTTTCGTATGAATCGACGACAAGCCCGTGTCGGAACCCCACTCATTGCAATGAGAATGCAATTTTGTTTTTTCCAGAATTTATGTTTGTTAAGACGCTCAAACGCACCTTGTGTTTCGATTGCGAGTATGAATTTTGCTTTTGTTTCAAAAGAAAGATGTTCTACAGATGAAGGTATAGAGTACGCACCTGAACCAAATCGAGTACAATCTATTTCAATTGGTTGTTTTGTTTCGGCATCTTCATCTATAACAGTAAGTTCTCCGGCGACTGCACCACCATGTTCTCCGGGAATAAAACCCATTTGTTCTCGGTTTACCCGAAGCATTGCTTCAATATCATCCATCACGCTATCTGATTCTGGTTGTTGGGTGAATCTAGCATCACCCCAATTTTTAGAGACGTAATACGCTTCTCGTTTTGTTGCAGTGTCTTTTTCTGCAATAAGTTGATTAGATAACGCCATTAAACGAAGTGTTTGAGCAAATGATTTTACAGTAGATGCTGTTAACGTCCTTGTTTTCATCCGATTCTTGATGTTAAAATAGCCATTATTTTTATCAAAAGTAACATTGGATAGTGAACGAACAGGAGTTTCAAGTTTAGGGGGTTTTCCTTGTTGTATTGCTGTAAATATTTCTTTCGCGATAGAAGAGATTTTTTCAGTTACATGTTTGGATGACATTAGGATTCACCGTCTTGTTTTTTAGCAGATGATTCTTCGGTTTTTTCTTTTCCGATATTAGCCCACTCTTCATCGTATTGGGTGTTTTTGGAAGGGTCAAAGGACATGTCAAGAACTTCACCTCGTTTTTTTTCAAGAATAAGCTCCAGATTTTGAAGTATTTTTTCCTCATCGGCATTGTCAAAACGAAGAATTTCTTTAAGCCCTTCTGAAACGTGCGACATGTATTTTTTAATGTAACTTCGTTTTTTGAGTTCTTGATTTACACGATTCTTTTTAGCAGTATATTTTGCTAATGAACGACCTGCTTCTTGAAGTGCAAGTTTGATTTCTGATATTATTTCTGGATAATGAGCTAATGCCTCTTTGCTTTCACTGGTGAATGGAACCCATACTGAAGATATGTGAACGACCACTGTTAATGGACCGACAGGCAAAGCTCCGGATGATTGATTGAGACCATAAGGTTTCCAATTGATTTCAGAGATTGCTTTGCTTGTAGCGCAAGCTCCTTGTTGGAATAAAAGAGGAACCCTGTTTGCAAATCTCATCACACGAGCTTGTTTGTCTTTTGGTTGATAACCACCATACGCTAGCGCCACTTCTATTTGGAATGGATTTCCTTTGTACACGGATGGTTTTCTTGATACTGACGCGTAAAATTCTGCATTCACTTCTTTTTTAACTCCTTTTTCCAATAAATCTTGAGTTATTGGAGAAAGACAGTCAGGAGATGGTGTTTGTATTTTTACTTTGGAGAATGCCGAAACAATATGTTGTGCATTATCATGAGTTAGAGAAGATGGTTTTTTTGAAGGATCTATAAGTGCTATAGAGCATATTTCTTTTGCTAATTTCGAGCTTATTTTGCTGAACTCTGTTGTTAAGAATTGTTGTAGTGATCGATGGGTTGATGATTCGAGCATTTTTGCAAGAACTCCTACTTCAACACCGTAAGGATGAGGTTTTATCTCTTGTGATTCGAATGGTTTTTGTTCGGTAGCTCGCGGAAACACAAGTTGCTCTGCTTTTGGATTGGTATATATTATGGTTACATGGGGGTTGACAACGGCTGTTTCTTTAAGATATTCATCTACACTTTGTTTTCCACGATGGTAAAATCCTTCAAGATCTATTTGCACTCGAGTCCCGTGTTCTTTGTTCCAATTTTTTTTGTTTTGAGACATTATTTCTGGTTTGTTGGCACCAGTGTCTATTCTTAACGAATATACGTTTGCTTGATCATCACCTTCAACTTTCGAAGTTATTTTTGCAGGTCGCCCTGTGGTGAGTTGACCATACATGACACTCGCACTAATACCAATACCTTGTTGTCCTCGACTTTGTTTCAAGCTGTGAAACTTACTTCCGTAAAGAAGTTTTGCAAATATTTTTGGTATTTGTTTTTTTACAATACCTGGACCATTGTCTTCGACGATAATTCGAAAACGATCAGAGTCCATATCTATTATTTCAACTATTATTTCTGGCAATATTCCTGCTTCTTCGCAAGCGTCAATCGAATTATCTACTGCTTCTTTTATTGTTGTAAGGAGTGCTTTTCGTTTATTGTCAAATCCTAATAAGTGTCTGTTTCTAGCGAAGAATTCAGCCACACCAATATCTCGTTGTTTCGAGGCCATGTGTTGGGCGTGATTTTTCCCTTTTGAAGAGTTGTTTGAAGAGTGTTTGTTTGTTGAATCTTTTGATGATGTGGTACTTGTTAATGTTTCTTGTGTTGATTTTTCAGAACTCATTGAAAAAAGTCAGTTAATATCTTCTTTTAAATATTTCTATCCTTGAAGTAACACATGCAAGTATAATATCTTGTGTTATAAGAGCATAGAAAGAAAAAAAATAGAATAAAATAAAATCAAGCAATATACTTTCTTATATGAACTAGTGAATTCTCATTCATCTTGTATACAATACAGGGGTTTTTCATCAGGAGGTAACAGAGAGCACGCTTGTGTATGACCGTTTGTTGCAAGAGAAAGCAAGCATTCTTTTTCTCGAGAAGGTGAAACTATATATTGACATGCTTGTGTTGAATTATAATCATGCGCGAGTTCGGTCAGACAAAGAGACCTATGATGACTTGAAGATAGTTGATCGCAGTAATCCATCGCAGTTTCAATGGAATTTGATTGAAGCGCATCCGCAAATAATTGTGATGATTGCTTTGGTAAGGGTTCAAATTCGGAGGTGTTGTCAGCTGAGCTTGAGTTGTTTTCAGATGGAAAAGTAGTTGATGATGATTCAGCAGAGTATGTGTTGTTTTGAGATTGTGTCATACTCGTATCATCATCGAGAGGAGTAGCGTCTAGAATTGATTGTGCGAAAAATATACCTATAACTGCCAACAATAATAAGATAACTGATGTGAACATAATTGTTTTTTTTCGAGGTGATTTTAACGTTGGAAGCGAAAGAGTTCCCTTATAGTGATCTTTATTTATTCTTGAAAAAGTTGTTTGAATGGTTTTAGTATCGTAACCTTGGGAGTCGAGAGTTTGAGCAATGTTTTGAGGAGTATATCCTCGCTCCAGCATCGATAGAATATAAGTGTAGAGTTGTTCAGAGAGGGTTTCTTGATGATGGTATGTTCGTTTACCTGAAGAGTAAGAACTCGCTGCTTTGTGGATGCTTGCTTGTATGACGGTGGAAGAATATCCTTGTGATAAGAGATAAGATTCTATTTGAGAAACTGTATATCCTTGTTCCAACATATCATGTATATATACTGTCAGGGAATCCATCTCACAACCTCTTTTTTGAAAAATCTAAAAACCACATATACGTTCAAAACAAATCTTGTTGTCTTGAAAAAGATAGTATATTATTTTACTGTGAGAGTGAAACCTATTTAAATCTTATCATGAAAGGACCTTGTCCAGAAAAAACACTCACATATAACAAAGAAAAAAATTGAAAGAAAATTCACTCAATAATTGGAATAAAAATACTGTATATGATGTCGGGTCCAATTATAATTCCATTTGCCGTTCAATACGCCATTGCTTGTGTTGACGTTCAAGCATCTTAAACACTGAAGAATGAGGACTTCCTTTAAGAAGAGAATCAACTGCTCTTTTTGAGACTTCAACATTATCGCAAAATCCGACTATAGCAATTGTTTTTCCATACACGCTAATATTTGTATCGGTAAGATGTTCTATTGTCTCTCTGGATTTACCGTTTTTACCAATAATTCTTCCTTTGAGTCTAACAAAATGATTTTTTTCTTTAGCATAATCATTCATAGTGAGTATTTCGAGAATATAATCTGGTTTGAAAAGTCTAACAGCAATTTCAGGATTAAAACCTCTTCCTATTGCTTTGATAACGTCTTTAAGTTGAAAAAGAAGTACTGAATCAGTTCCTTGAATACGAATATCTCCTTCTTGCGAGTCAACAAAAATGTTTGATTTTGATTGTTCTTCTAGTTCGTCCTTGACAGCACCCTCTTTACCTATAATTACAGCAATCCGGTCTTTAGGAATTTTGAGTTGATAGGAGTATTCTTCCATGAAGGGTAAGGGAACACACCTTTATTTTTAAAGGTTGTTGTGATGAGGACTCCTCCAAAGAGCGTATTTTGGACGAAAGCTTTAAATACTAATATCGTTGAATCAAGAGATAGGTGTACGATGGCAACAACTGTTTTGGGCAACGCGATTGATTTTTTGGCTAGTATCGGGATTTACGACATTATTTTGCCGTTTCTTCTGGTATTCACATTATTATTTGCGTTCCTTGAAAAAACAAGGATTCTTGGAGTCGAAATCGTTACTGATAAGTCTGGTGAAGAACATACCTTTACAAGAAAGAATCTTAATAGTATTGTCGCATTCACAGCGGCTTTTTTTGTCATCGCATCAAGTCAGTTGGTGCGTATTATCAGCGAAGTACTTGCAAACACTATAATTCTTATTGTTGCGGGAGTATCATTCATGCTCGCAGCAGGTGTTATTCACACTGGCAATGAAGAGATGAAGCTAACCGGTAAATGGGAGAAAGGATATAAGATATTTAGTCTCGTGGGTATAGGGCTTATTTTGCTTAATGCTCTCGGGTGGCTCGATAAGATATATCAATTCCTCATCACACATTGGGATAGTAATTATTTTTCAATTATTATTTTTGTCGGATTATTTGGTTGGTTCATGTATTGGATAACGTCATCAAACAGTAAAGTTAAATCAGGCGATGATGATTCTGACGATTAACAAGCAATATTATTTAAATCATAAAAAAATACAATATTATAATAACAAAAAGCGTGAGGCGATAAAACATGTACGGTGCACAAAATTTAATTCAAACTATGCAAGGTTATGGGATATTTGATGTTATACTTCCATTTATACTGATATTCACAATAGTGTTTGCAGTTCTTGAGAAGATTAAATTATTATCAAAAGAGGATGGTCGAAACAGAAAGTATTCTTCCATGATAGCTTTGGTTATGTCGATGTCTGTTATCGTGCAACACGTTCTTGGTTATGGATCGCGGTTTTTTGGTGGGGAAAGTGTTGTTACTATCATCAATAACGCGCTTCCTCAAGTGAGTTTGCTTCTTGTCGCGATTGTTATGATGCTTCTTACTATAGGATTGTGGACTGGTAAACGTGCTGATGGTTCGAAAGGAGCAGGAGCATGGTTTACGTTAATTTCAGCTGCTTTAGTGGTTATTATTTTTGTCGCTTCAATAGGTTGGTGGAACGCGCCCTATTGGCTTACAGGGCTTCTTAATAGTCAAGTAATAGCTTTAGTTATTGCAATACTTATTTTCGGTCTTATTATAAAGTGGATTAGTTCGCCTGAGAAAAAAGATAAAGACAAGAAGAAAGATAATAAAGCTATGGAAAATTTCAAGGAATTTTTAGGTGGAGATGGCGACAAATAAATTCGAGGTGTGTATGTAGATGACAAGTTTTGCTGATTTGACGGTAATGCAACATTTTTCAGGAGTGTTCATCTTTTTTTTGGTGTTTGTAGTTGTATATGCGTTGCTTCAGATGACAAAACTGTTTAAAGGTGTTGAAGGTTCGAAAGGAATTTATGCTATCGTCTCAGTTGTTATCGCTTTTATTGCAACATTATCGCAAGGAATCACAGATATTCTTTCGACCATGACACCATGGTTTGTTGTTCTCATCATCTTTTTGTTTCTTGTCGTTTTCGTTCTTAAAATATTTTCAGGATCAGAAAGCGAGGGGTTTGCTTCGGTTTTGAGTGAGAATAAAGCCGTTACATGGGTTCTTGTTGGAGTGTTTGTTATTATACTTATTGTTTCAATAACATCAAACACCACACCAAATACCCAACAGCAAATTCCTGGTTCGACCAACAACACATCTGAACAACAAGTAGTCCAAACAACTAATCCTGGTCAAGGACAACCAAATACCATTACAGTCACAAACACCGTGGATGAACAATCGACATCCTCGCAGTCAAGTTCCTCTTCGACAGGTCACGATGTTTTAAAGACTATTTTACATCCTCAGATGCTTGGAGTGTTATTATTGCTTTTCATCGCAGGGTTTACAATACTTTTACTCACAAGATCAAATCAATAATCAACAGTTGTATGTTAAAAATCATTTTTTATAAGAGGTGAATCCATATGAATTATAATCAAAACGGACAAAATCAAGGGCAACAAACAATGCCACCCCCTCCAGGTTCTCCACAAAATAAAAATAATACTCAAGGACAAGAGATGCCAGGAGCAGATCAAGTTTCTAATGAAGAGCTTATTGAAGCAATCATTGATGAAAAGTGGCGTGAATTGGAAAAAGATATTCAGAAAATTATTGATTGGAAAAATAATACTGAAAAACGTATTACAACCATGGAGGAAAAAGTTACTTCTATAAAACAAGATTTTGATAAGCTTCATGAAAATATTCTTGGTAAAGTAGGTTCGTATGATGAGCACATTCAAAATGTTCATAGCGAGTTAAAAGCGATGGAACAAGTGTTTGCTAAAGTACTCCCTGTATTTACTGAGAAGGTGAATGAGTTATCAAATATTTCAGACACTATGAAATCAACCTTGGATTCTAAGAATTCAGAGTGAAAAGAAATTTTAGTCGTTGATAATTGGTGCTTCACTATCTGTGTTGGATGGATTATTTTTATTATTATTTTGTTGATTTTTTTTAGAAGAGGTAGTTTCGAATTGTTTTCTTAGAAATGCATTAAGTTCGTCTCTAGTCACAAAATCCATTGGATTCCAGAAGCCAACATAATTTTTGAGGGTGTTGAATTCTGTCCTTGGAGTGAAATGTTGTATTTCATCAGAAAGGAGCGTGAGTTTTTCATTGACCTCTTTGATCATTTTTTTGAGCTCTAGAATGTCATCATTGATAAGACGGAGTTCTTTTTGAGATTCTTTTTCTAGATCAATAATATTTTGTTCTGAAAGGCGTGTTTTTTTTCTGACAATAATATATCGTTCTTCAAGAATTTTCATTCTCGTCGCAACATCATTAATTGATTGTTGGGGCGTGGCAAAACGAGATTGTTGAGATCCTTTATGTTTTTGTACGTGTTTTTTTGGATCCGGTTGGTTTGGGAATAATTGTGGATTTGAATCTGGCATTCACTCACCTCGTAGTAATAAAGATAATCGTCATATAAATATGTTGCGACTGATAAATCGTGCTTGACAAGCATTAGTCCTTTGAAAGTGAAATTCCTAATTCTTTAAGTTGAGAATCTGTAACTTCGCTAGGTGCTTGTAACATCAGATCTTCCGCATCCTTGTTTTTTGGAAATGCAATTACTTCTCGAATATTTGGCATTCCCGCCAGCAACATGATCATCCTGTCAAGTCCGAATGCTATCCCTCCATGTGGCGGAGCCCCATATTGGAATGCGTCAAGCATGAATCCGAATTTCTTCCGCTGTTCTTCTTGCGATATTCCTAACGCGCTAAATACTTGTTCTTGGAGTTCTTTTGAATGAATCCGAATACTCCCTCCTCCAAGTTCAAAGCCGTTTAAAGTTAAGTCATATGCTTTTGCTTTTGCTTGTTCGGGATGTGATTTTAAAAGAGAAATACTATCGTCTTGAGGGCTTGTAAAGGGATGGTGGATGGCTACGTAACGATTGTCTTCTTCACTCCATTCAAGAAGCGGGAAGTCAGTCACCCATACGAATTGCCACTCGTCTTTTTTGATAAGATTACACTGTTCTCCTAATTCTAATCGTAGTGCACCCAAACTTTCCTCAACAACACGAGTCGTGTCTGCAATGAAAAATAGATGGTCGCCATCTTCAAGTTCAAATGGTGGTTGGTCAATGAATTTTGAAATGCCACCTTGCAGGGTTCCGTCTTGTTGTTTACACCAAGCAAGACCTTTTGCTCCATAAATATTTACTTTCTTTGTAAATCGGTCAATGTCTTTTCTGGAGAAATCATGAGATATTCGTAATGCACGTATGCATTCAGCTTGTTGGAATATTTTGAAATCTGTTGATTTCGCCCATGAAGTCACATCTTCTATTGGAAGGTCGAAACGTAAATCAGGTTTATCACTACCGTATTTAAGCATCGCTTGATCGTAGGTAAGTCGTTTGAAGGGTGTTTTCAGGGATATTCCTTTGACTGTTTTCCACACATGAACAATTAAGTCTTCTATGAGAGAATAAATATCTTCTTCATCGACAAAGCTTAGTTCCATATCTATTTGTGTGAATTCTGGTTGACGATCGGCTCTAAGATCTTCATCTCGAAAACATTTGACAATTTGCATGTAACGATCAATTCCTGAGACTTGGAATAATTGCTTGTATATTTGCGGACTTTGAGGAAGTGCGAAGAAGTTTCCTTTATTCACTCTGCTTGGGACAAGATAATCTCTTGCTCCTTCAGGAGTGCTTTTTCCAAGAACAGGTGTTTCTATTTCTATAAATTGTTTTGAATCGAGAAAGTCCCTGACTGCTTTGATGGTCTTGTGTCGTAAGAGAAGATTGTTTTTCATCTTTTCAGTTCTCAAGTCAAGATATCTATAGGTGAGTCTTGTTTCTTCTGTTGTTTCTGGATTATTTGGATCGAGAGGGAGTGGTTTTGCGTTATTTAATAGTTTGAAAGTGTCGGCGTGTAATTCGATATCCCCTGTTTCTAGTTCTTTGTTTGGTTCGGGTTTTGTTGAAACAGTTCCAGTGACCTGTATGACAGAATGTCTTGTTGGAAGTTGTTGTGGTTTATTGAGTGTTACTTGAGTTATACCATAACGATCTTTTAGGTCAATAAATGTTAGTGATCCGTGTGTTCGAATCGTGTGAACCCATCCTGCTAGGGTTATTGTTGTCCCTTCATGTTCTTTTCGTAGTTCTCCGCATGTGTGTGTTCTATACATAATTTTACCTCTTGGCCCTGTTCATTGCAATATCATATCGTATTTGTTGAACTTTATGAAGTTGATATTTGATGCTTTCTATTTTTTTACGAAATTCTCCACTCCTAAAATTGAATTGTAAGAATAATTCATTAAGCTCGTCAATGACAGCATATATTGGAGTTATGTTTTCAAATTCTTCGTTTGTCGCATATAATAGGGCTTTTCGAGCTAGTTCTCCAGGTAAGTCACAAAGCCCCAGTAAATATTTTTCTTGAGGTATAATAAAAGATAATCCTAATTGTTCGCGAGTAGGAATCGTCTGATCGTTAAGAAATTGATAATACGCTTTTGCTTCAACAAATTCTTCCATGCATGCAGAAAGCGAACCCACTGTTTGTAATTGTGATTGTTCAATTATTGTATTTGCATCATCTAGAGATTGTTGTGCATTTGAAAGTAGTTGTTTAGCAGTTTGAAAATCGTCTCTGTGAAGAGAGTGGATGGCTCTTTTTGATTGTTGTTGTATTTGACGAGAACTGTTGATAATGTATTCTCTGTCCTTTTCAGATTGGTCTATTGATTCCTTGATTATTGATAGTTCTTTTTTGAGTGAATCGAGTTGTAAAGAGTTATTTGAAGCCATCGTAACAGATATTGGTATGAGTTTATTTATAAAATCTCGGGTGTTGTTCGACCAGTTATTTTTTCAAAATAAGGTTCTGGAGCAAGATAAATACCTTGTTTTTTGAAGTAGATACAGATATTTTTAAGATCTCGGTACAGAAGTTCGTCTGCTTGGTTTGAAGAGGTTGGTGTTGATTGTGAAAAATCAATGAAAACAGGTTGTTGTGCTTCGACAAGAATGTTAAAGGCGGAAAGATCTCCATGAACTAATCCTTTGGCATACAAGTCGGTTATTTTCTCAATAATTAAGTCAAAAAATCCTTGTGGATCGTCTAATGAAGTGTTTTTTAGTTGTGGTGCCGGGTTTTTGTCATCTTGAACGTATTCCATGATAATAATATTATCCTTGAAATGATATGGTATTGGAACTCTAATACATTCTCGTGCTAGTTGCAGGTTACGATATTCTCGTCGAGTCCATTCAAATATGACTCTTCGTTTGCTTCCTTTGAGAAGGTCGTATCGAGGATCTTGCGAGATATAAGAATACATTTTGTTAAAATCACAATTTTCCAAACGATATATCTTCAAGACCACTAAATTGTCTTCTTTTGTTCTCGCTAGAAAAATGTTCGCTTCTTTTCCCAGAGCAAGAGAAACTTCTAATTCTTCAAAATGACCTTGTGCAGATAGTTTTTGAAGGTTTTTGATAGTGTGTGAGTCAAAGACTCCAGCGTATGTTTTCCATTCCTCCCTGGATCTGTTAATAACCATAATATGTTATAAACAAGACGTTATTTAAAAAACACGCGTTTTAGAGTTGGGAAAAAAAATAGTTAAGAGAAAAAGCAAGGTAAGGATTTGAACGTTACGAACCTGAGATTAACCAAAAACGACAGTGACAACGCCAAGAAGAGGTGAAAATCCCATAAACAAGAAAAAACAAGGAAGAAAAAAAATGGGCTGGGAGGGATTTGAACCCTCGACTTCACCGTTTCAATACTTTACAAGGCGATTTGCTTTGTTGAAGTGCTTCAGCGGTGCGCTCTGCCAGACTGAGCTACCGGCCCTTGAATCTAGAGATAGTGATAGTAACCGCTTTATAAGGTTTTCGACAACAAGAAGCATCTCAAAAGAAAATCGCGGATGTTTTCTTTTTTGACAGTATTCATGCTAATTTTTAGTAAAGGACCCCTCCTTTAGCGTTAGATAATACTTGTTTTACAAAATCAGAGTTTTTTGAATTATAATTTGTGATTTATAGACGTGTTGATAATAAAAAAAGTTACTCCTTTATAATGGTATCAAAAACAAAATATTTATATAATAAATGTTTTTTGAAATATTTTTATGAAAAATCAAGATGAACTATATGTTAGAAATATTGCTTCTCAAATCCCTGGAGTAACATCTAGATTAGGTACTGCACAAGAAGATTGTGGCTATAACAAAGCAGATGTTATTTTAACGTATAATGGAAACGAGTATTATATTCAAGTATCACATACACCAAAATCAAAAAAAGAACAAAAGAAATTATCTAAAAGAGGAACACACCCTATACACACCCATAAATTTCAAGAATTACCTTTAGATGAAAAAATAATCTATAAAAACATCGAAGAAATAATAAATAATTAACAAAAAAAAATTCTATTTTTTTATTGTTTAAATTCATCTCTTAATTCCATCCAAAGTTTTCCTAAAATATTTCCCATCTTTATTTTCACCCCAACCCCATATTGCATCTCTCCAAGAATCTTCAATTATTTCTCGAGTACCAGATTGTATTAATTTTTTTAGAACATAAGGATGTTGACGTATTTTATGTCTCAAAATATTTTTCATCACAGATCTTTTCTTTTCATTCCAAGCAGTATCTCGAAAAGACTTATAGGAAATAGCTATTTTATGAGCATCATGTGCAGACTTCGCAGATTTTATTTTTTCAAAAATTCCAGGATTTGTTTTAATAAATTTCATTGCTTGATACGCATGTTCTGATGTCGGAAATAGAATACCGTTATATTCTACTTGAAATGAAGAATAATTATCAAAAATATAAATTCTTTTGGATAAAAAAATATGTTATCTTCAGCTCCAGGTTGATTTACTCGATCATGAGAAGATTGTTGTTCCATAACACACAAAAAAGCAATCAATTTTATAAACATTACCCTTTATTTGGAATTAAAAAATCAATTAATTCCTGTTAATTACTCTGAAGGCGAGAGCGCAGCGTGGTCGTAGTAAAATCTTTGATTTTACGGAGAAGTTGAATAAAAGAGCGTTACAGGAGATCTAATAGTTGTTCTTTAATATGGTTGAATATTTTTTCATGACCTTTAGTGTTTGGGTGCAGTCCATCTGATAAATCAGATCTAATTATTAAATTGAAAAGTGGAATAAAATTAATTTTGTTTTCAATGCATTTTTTGGAAATTATATTGTTGTAATTTTTTATATCTTTGTTTTTCCAAAATTCGTTTTCATTCCAAGGTTCGGTCAGTTTTTCATCAACTTTCATTAATCCTGTAAAAATAATATTTTTAGAATATTTTTTTGCAGTTTCAATTATTTTTTGCAAATTTTCATCGAATTCTTTTTTAGATATAAATACATTATTTGGTTCATCAATATATCTTAGATCATTAGAACCAATTGAAAATAATAAAATTAAATCCTCTTTTTCAATTTGATTTATTTTATGAACATCTGATTCCAAAAAATCTAAAACACCACGAGTGTCATTTGATGAAACAGAAAAATTGTATATTCCAACTCCTTGATCTTCATAGTTTTGCAAAAAATGAGTTTTTAATCTTTCAACCCAACCACCTTTTTCATTATCAAAAGCACCCCATGCAATACTATCTCCAAAAACTAAAATTTTAACCATATTAATTTGATTTATTTGATTATTTAAATAGTTTGGTTCTTTTAATCAATTACGTTTAACATCGAAGTTAAGGAGAGTTTCGACTGAAAGGAGGAATTCGGGCGGAGTCCGCAATACAGAAAAGTTAAATTCCTGTTAATTTCATCCGACCAAAGGGAAGACCTAAAATTTAGTGCAACGATGCCAAAGGCAAAAAAATAAAGTCATAAATCCAGTTTATATACTATTAAAGAATACCTAAAAATAATATTAAAAAAAAAATAAAAAAATTATTTATATTCAACATCAGCAGTAGATCTGAGTTCTTGAATAAGAACACTTGTCGCTTCCTGCTGTTTTTGTTGCTCAAGTTGCGCAACAATTTGAGGTTTTAACTCTTCATATGAAGGCACACCATCAGGCGATTGCGTTTTATACGTTTCATAAAATTCTCGAGTTTCATCTTCAGTTACATTAAACGATTGACCTTCAAGTTGAGTTTCTAAATAGCTTTGAGTCGCCATTTGGTCTTTTATATTTTCTAACTCTTCCTCGTAAGAAGCTCCTTGCGATTCAATTTGTTGTTTGTAAGCATCCAAAGTCATATTTTGCAGGACAAGCTGTTGTTCAATCACAGATTCTGCTTCTTCAGTCGCGACAACAATATTTTCTTGTTGAACTTTTTGTTCAAGCACTTTTTGATTTATCACCTGTTCAAGCACTTCTTCTTCCGAAACCTGTTGTCCTTGTTGTAAGAAAGATTCTTGAATTGTAGAAACTTCTTCAGATACAATCTCCTCACCATTGACTACGGCTACAACATCGCCAGTCATAGATTCAGCAGGTGCATCGTCTTCTAGTTCTGATGTACTGCATCCCACCATAAGAATAACAGATAGCACCAAAACAATTGTCATCATATTTTTTAGGTTTGCCATTGTAGTAACCGAAAAAAAAACGGTTTTATTTAAATATTTCGGTAAGTTAAATTTTAATTCATATATTTTTATGTGTCCTTTTTTTGTATTTAGAGAATTTGGAATTGAAACTAACATCGGAATTTAACGAAGTTTTTTGCGAAGCAAAAAATTTGGGAGAGAAACGAATTTTGCTTGGCAAAATAGCGAAGCGGTCGTTTCGAACCCTTTAAGCCCTGTTAAATACGTTTTCCGTTACGAACGAAGTGGAGTCCGGAAAACCTGCGTCCGCAGAGTTGTGTTTAAGTTCCAATAAATATCGAGCGTAGCGAGTGTAACTGTCCGAAGGACTGGGGGGAGTTCGTTCCTTCAAGCACGAAGTGCCATAGAGAATAAGTATCGAGGGGAGTTCTTTTTTTATCAAAGCCGAAGGCTCTTTAAGTCAATACATCAAAGGGGGAGTTCCGTTCAACAAAAGCGAACAAAGTGAGCAATTCACTACATTATTTTAATTTGAATGTTTATTCCAAGGAGTTATTCTTTTTTCAATATACAATAATAATTTATTACCTAAAAAACCAATTAAACCTATTAGTAAAATTATTGCGTACATATCATTAATATTAAAAATTCTTGAGAAATATAGTATTTTATATCCTAAACCACTACTTGCACCAATCATTTCTGCAGCAATAAGTGCCAAAAGTGCAGATGAAAAACCTAATCTAATTCCTGTAAGTATCCAATAATAAGAGTGAGGTAGTATTACATATTTAAATTTTTGAAATGTATTTGCATTCATTGATTGTATTGCTAGTATATGTTCTTTATCAATAGTTTTAACTCCTTTAATAACATTTATGAGTATTGGAAAGAATGAAACCCATAAAATTATGGCGACTTGGGACTTTATTCCAATACCTAAAATAAGTATAAATACAGGAAACAAAGCAATAGGAGACAGTGGTCTGAAAAATTCAATTATGGGATCTATGGCATCCTCAAGAATTTTGAAATATCCCACTAAAAGGCCGATTGGTATAGCGACTATTATGGCAATTCCAAATCCTAGAAAAACTCTAAAAAAACTTATAAAAATATCATTAAAAATGAGATTATTATAAAAGAGCATTACGAGATGCTTTATAATAGTTAATGGAGGCGGGAAAAATAAAGAAATATAAACGTATTGAGACATTATTTGCCAAAACAAAACAAGCAATATGAATACATATTTTTGTTTGTCTTTTATATTTAATATATTAAAATTCATTTTTAATCTCATCATATTTCTTGAACAAATAAGTATTATCGCTCTCAAGTTTTAGTCTATCAATATTAAACTCTTTTTTTAGATATGTTGGGTTTGAATCGCTTAGTAAGATGATTTTTTCTCCCAATTTTATGGCTTCTGTGATATTATGAGTTACAAATATTATTGTTAAATTAAATTCTTTTTTTAGTTTTAATAATTCTATTTGAAGTTTATCTCTAGTTATTTCATCCAAAGCACTAAATGGTTCATCCATGAGAATGATTTTATGATTAGTCGAAAGGGCTCTTGCAATAGCAACTCTTTGCTTCATACCTCCTGACAATTTATGTATATATTCTTTTTCATAACCATTTAATTTGACTAATTTAAGAAATTTATTGACTCTTTTGTTCATAATTTCTTTTTTGGTTTTTTTAATTTTAAGGGGTAATGCAATATTATCAAAAACATCCATCCAAGGAAATAATGCTAAATGTTGAAAAATTATAGCTATATCATCAGAATTAGATTCAACACTTCCAGAATAAATTTTTTCTATTCCACCTAAAATTTTGAGAATGGTTGACTTCCCGCATCCACTTGAACCTACAATGCACGTTATTTTTTCTTTTTCAAAAAAACAACTGAATTTTTCTAAAATTATTTTTTCGTCATACTTAAAACTAATTTCATTTAAAGAGATCATTTTATTCACGGAATGTAAATTAATTCGTTTATTGAAATGGGTTCTTTCAAATCTCCTCTTTGATTTAATATTTCAATCCATTTCTGTGTTGAATTTAAATTTACATCCGCGTTTTTTTGGAACTTTTGATGGATTATAAATTTTTCATCTATTCCTAATTTTTCAGAAATTATTTTTTTTGCTTCTATAGGGTTTTCTTCTATGAAAATGATTGCTTTTTTATACGCCTCGAAAAATTTTTTAACATTTTCGGGGTTCTCTGCAATATATCTTTCTGAGAAAATACCTATTACTGATTGCATATTTTCTCCAAAAATATCATTAGTGTTAAATAGAACAACAGAATTGTTATTTTTTTGTAATAAAAATTCATTATATGGAGTTACCATGCCTGCTACATCAATTTGACCGGATAATAAAGATTGTTCCATATGGGGATGAGGAATTACTACAAATTTAACATCATTTTCACTAATATTGTTTTGCTTTAAATATTCTAACGTCATGTAATGAAAAGCTGAACCTAATGTATTTACGCCTATTTTTTTATTACGTAAATCTTTAACTGAAGTAATGTTTGAACTTTTTAAAACAATCCATGTGTGAATGGGATTTTGATAAGTTGATGTTTGCATATCCCAAACACCTTTAATATTTATTCCATTCTTTCGTGCATTAATTAATGCAATAGTTGATGTTGTAGCCGCATCAGCACTATTACTTGCTAAAGCCTGAATCATTTCAGGTCCGCCATATAATTCACCTACAAAATCAACAGTTAAATTTTCTTCTAAAAAAAATCCTTTTTCTTGTGCAATATATACTGGGTCATATACTTTAATTTCGATGTATCTGATTTTATTTGAATTATCTTGTTCTGTATTAATACATCCAGAAATAAAAAACAAAGATAGTATGAGTCCTAATATTAATATTGTTTTTTTCATTATACTGATAAAATAGTAAAACATTTAAATAGTTTTTGTTATTTAAGATTAATATGTTATCTAGAATTAAAAGTTTTGCAAAGGATACTTGTTTTGAATTATGGTTTGATACAATTGAGCAGTTAAGTGATTCTAGAGGAATTCTTATTTTTTGTCATGGTTGTCCATCTCATCCGTACGATCATTCACCATCTTTAATTGAATATTTATCTAAAGAAGAAAATTACTTACTTGTTTTTTTGCATTATAAGGGCACTTGGGAAAGTGGTGGTGTTTGTAACCTAGAAAATTCAGTTGAGAGTGTAATCGATGTTTATAATTATTTAAAAGAAGGAGCAATTAAAGACATATTGCGAGATGAAGTGATAACTTTAAACCCAACGAAAGTAACTTTGATTGGAGCAAGTTTTGGCGGGAGTGTTGCTCTCGTATCCTCTGCAAAACTTAATGTAAAATCGGTTATTGCTTTAGCTCCTGTCATTGATTTTAAAAATCATAATAATAAAGGATTTGAAGAAAATTTAGATCAAACCTTTTTAAAAATAAATTTAGGTTGGAAAAATCTTTGGAGATTTACAGAATCTGATTGGAATAGATTAAAAAATGGACTGCTAGATTTAAATTCGATAGAATATATTGACAAATTTGAAGACACGCAGTTTTTATTAGTTCATGGCAAAGAAGATAAATCAGTTGATTATAAAAAAAGTGTTAATTTTGTAAACATAATTAATAAAACAAGTACAAATAAAGCAGATATTTTATTATGTGAAAACCAAGGTCATTTTGGATTATTTGGTTTATCAGATTTAAAAGTTAAAAAAAAGGTTTTGGAATTTCTTAAGGGTTAGGAGCTCTTTTAGCATATGCAGCAACATAACTATCTTCTTTACCGCATAAAACACACGATCTTTCATTTTTCTTATCTGTTTTTAATACTTTTCCTAATAATTCTCCAGGATATTTATCTTCCAGCGTTTTCCCACAAGATTCTTGCAAACAATGATTAACTAATGCTACTTTATTATTATCTAAGATAGAATCAATTCCTGCTAATGAATTTGTTTGTATGAGATTTCCATTAAAAAATTCTTGAGATCTATATCTTAAACTATTATCCACGTCATGTAAAATATTATCTAGATGACTTACAAAATAATCTATCGAACATTCAGTTCTATCCAACGTATCTCTTCTAGAATATAATAAATTGTTATCGCTTGTCATAGTTACTCTAAGAGGAGTTCCATAAACAAGATGTTTTTTCAATCTTTTTTTTATATGTGAAGAATAATCTTCATCTATTGAAATGCGATATTTTTTGAGTTTTTCTTTTAAATCTTCAACTTTACTTCTATCAGAAGAATCATTTGATATAATTGCTATTTGTGTAGGTGCTGTGGTTGAAGTAAAACAAAAACCATACGAATCTGCATGATGTTCAAGTAGCCCTAATAGAAATCGTTCTCCAAATCCAAACCCTACTTGTTTTGCATATTCATTTCTGCCATCTTTATCTTTTCTTCTAACTTTAAATATTCGAGAAAATCTTTCGTGATGTTTGTAGGTTGTTCCAATTCTCACCATACCTTTTAATGAGGGAATTAAAGTTTGAAGTGAGGTAACTTCTTTTGCAACAGGTTTATTTCCCCACATAGATTGATCTATCTCTAAATAAGACAAATTTAATCCATCAAAAAAAGTTTTTAATATGTCTATTGATCTAGTAAATGCGTTGTTTAATGATTCTTCATCCCATACTAATGAATACGATTCAATAATTCCAGAGTGCTCTTCTTGTCTTAAGAAGGGAACTCCTCCAGTTACAGGTCTAAATAAATGTTCCTTTAGGTAGATATTCGTAGGAATCATATTTGGATTTTGCTTTACTTTTTTCGATAAAAAGTGGTTTAAAACAGGGTCGCTTGTTGAATTCAGATATCGTTTCTCTCTATCTCTGCCTTCATTATCATTTAACCAATAAACACCATTACGGAAGTCAAAGAAATCTTCTGCAACTTTATCTAAAGTCGTACTTGAAACAATTCTAGGTAATTGCATTTCTTCAAAACCAGCTAATTCAAGGATTTCGTAGAATTGTTTGTAAACTAAATTTTTCCATTTCATCCCTCTTGGTAACCATACAAGTCCTCCTCCAGGAAAAAGTGAGTCTTCTAAACTGACTAATTCTGTTTTTTCCATTAATTTTAACGTTTCTTCAAGCGACATATTATGTGAAAAAGAATAAGTATATTTAAATGTTTTTATTGATACTACTTATTAGTAGATTAATTTTTGTTAATATAAATGTTCGAGCAACAAAGTTGCGAGTGTAGATGTCCGTGAGGACTAGGAACTCCCCAAACCAAAAAAAGAAATGGAAATTTTATTGTATTTAACATCGGGCTTAAGGAGAGTTTTCAACGCAGTTGAAAATTCGGGCGGAGTCTGCAAGACGGAGCTCTTTAAGCCCTGTTAAGTCGCCCCGAAACTTCGAAGAAGTTGAGAGCCTGCAAGGCATGGGTCGAGGAAATCTTTCATTTCCGAAGAAGTTGAATAAGAGTAAGTTCCATATATTAATAAGTTTGCTTTAGCAAACACCAGAATTTATTTTTGGGCGTTTACTTCTCATCCCACAGCTTGCTAAAGAACTCTTTATAGCGATTAACCATACGGTTTGAGATAATCTCATAACAAATATTTTGATCTCCCCACAAAGGCATCAAGATTCGATTCTTTCCAATAATCACTCCTGTCGGCATAGTGAGTTTGTGATGTTTAATTTTGAAATCTCTGTGTAAAACTTTCTTCAAATAAGAATTTTTTAATTGTGGATGAACAATTCCTCGAAGTTTAATTCCTTTCTCAATCCTTTTAAGATGATAATTGGAAAAGAATAAATCCATTTCTTTACTTGTTAATTCATTAGGATTAATACTGAAAAACAAGTATTCATCATTTTTATTAAGTTCTGAAAGTAGGTTTTGGAAAGCAGCACTAATACCTTTAACACCTGTATAAATTTGAGTTGATTCTTGTTCTAACGAACCTATTTTTGATTTAATTTGAGGAATTAAAGATTCAACTTTATTGTTAACTTGGTTCAATTCTTCTTTTTGCTTTTCAACCAATTCAATGATTGATTGAGGATTAGTGATTCTAAATAACTTGGTCTTGTTCTCAATAGTTGTACAAACAAGACCTTTCTGAATGAGTTTTTCAAGAAGGAGATACACTTTGGAAGACGAAACTTTAGCAGTCTTCATAATCTTAAAAATAGGAGCTTCGCCTAATTGTACTAACGCATTGTAAATACGAATTTCAGCATCTGTAAGGCCAATATTCTTTAAAATTGATAAATCCATATTTATTTGTAAACATAAGAAGTTTATATAATTTTCCCCCTATGAGGGAAAAATAATTAATAAACTAGAACCTGTTACTACTTTTAAAAGTAAATGAACTGGTTGTACAAATGGATTTTAAAAAAATACGAGAAGAAATGGAAAAAGAATCGCATTTACGCGATAGAGCTTTTGGATTTGAAAATACAACCTCTAAATTATTTTTAGAAAGAATTGCATTACTTGAATCTGGAATACGAACTATAAGAACACCTGAAAAATCCTCTTTACAAGATTCAAGTTTAGCTCAAGCGTCAATTCTGGAGCTACTCAAAGAAGCAAATAATTTTCTTTATTTCAAGAATGTACACGTAAAAATATCAGACATAGTATATAAAAGAAGGTTCTCATCTGAAGAAGAAATAAAGAAAACGGATTTTTTTAATCCTGCTGTTTTGCTTTATTCAGAATACAAATTAGATAAGGAAACTGGAAAACCAAGTCTGGAAGTAAAATTAACAAACCCCCTAACAAAAAATATACTTTTCTCAACAGAACTTGAAAATAAAGATAAAATTATTCATGATGATGAAAAAAGTTACGAAAGTTTTCACGAAGAAAATGTTCCCATAAAATTTTGCATTGATAATTATTTTTTCAAAACAGAAATTCAACTCAAACCAGAACGAACTCATAAATTACACAGGTATTCTCATGAAAAAAGCTTGATACATTACAACACTCTTAAAGAAATCTCTGATAGTTTTGATGGAAATAAACATGTCTCTTTAAATCTAGGTTTTTCTGTAACTAATCCGAATTATCCTTATGCTATAACGAAAGTAGATTTGAAAAAACTCTACGAGTATAATGAATATTTTGTATCTACAAAATTTGCAAAACATCTTAAAAAAGAAGATGCAATGAAATTATACCAATATACAGAAGAACACATGCCTATTAGAAAAGATGGAACTCTTAAAGAAATTGGTAGGGGAGGAAAAGAATTTGATAGTAAATTCTCAACTGCTGTAAGTCTTGTTAAATATATGAATCAATTAAATGAACTTTTAGAGGGAAAGTATAAATAACATCCAAAAAAACGCCCAAAAATAAAAAGAACTTACTCTTATTCAATTCGACTTAACACCGCGG
>JBNJGO010000003.1:0-9344 GCA_051819745.1 Nanobdellota archaeon
GTCCTTTCACAATAACTCACACCACACCTTTTTTGAGTATACTGGAATTGCTAACAAACCTTCTTTATAAACCTTTCGAGAATTATTTTTGCTCGAGAACCCTATTGAATGCTTTCATATCGTGCGAGGATCTCATCTTTTCAGGAGATCGCGCCAGTGATACGACAGAATAAAATACGTTTTTCCTTCTTGCAAGAACATTATTCTGGCGTATTCGACCGAGTAATACTGCCTGCCTGTTCATATCGTTTTTGAATACGTCAGTCACCCCCACAATAACACTTATTCCTTTCTCATGACAGGTTGAGAGCACCACGTGGTTGAGTCCGCTTCGTCGTTGGTGCATGAAGTCTTTTTCTGGCTCGAATTCATTGTTAATAAGGAGTGTTATGCCTTTTGGAATAGTAGTATTCCTAGTGCCTAATAGTGCAATCTCATCAAACGATTTCATCCATGGAGAAACGCGTGTTGAATGTAGGATAACACCTTTTTTAATCGTGAGCGCAGAGTCAGTAACGTGTTGTGCTTGCCTTCCAGACGTTTCTTCATACAACAGTAAGAGTTCGTCAAAACCAAGACGTTTCGCCGTTTCTATAAATGCAGTCTCCTCGCCAGGTTGTGCAATAACAATATCTCGCGCCATAACACTAGTAAAAAACACCACACATTTATAAAACTCGCTGTTCTCCACAAAGTATTATGAGTGTTGAACGGATTCAAAAAATTATTGCTAAGTCAGGGTATTGTTCTCGTCGTAAAGCTGAAGACCTTATCGATGAAGGTAAAGTGACTGTTAACAATATTGTTGTTTCACTTGGTGATAAAGCCGATGTGCTGACTGATAAGATAATGGTTGGTGGCAAGCCGATTTCGCTTGAGCAAAAAGAGTATTTCATGGTTCACAAGCCCAAAGGTTATATTACAACCGCAAGAGACGAGTATGATCGTAAGATTGTCGTTGATCTTGTTGATACTGAAAAGAGAGTATATCCTGTCGGCCGGTTGGATAGGGATGCTACCGGACTTATTCTTCTTACAAACGATGGCGATTTCTCTCAAAACATCATCCACCCTCGAAATGAAGTTCAAAAAACATATGTTGCTATTCTTACCGAACCGTTTAATAAGGATGATATTGGTAAATTATTATCCGGAGTTCGTATAGATAAAACATGGGTTAAGGCAGATCAAGTTGTCGTGCTTGACCGGTCTACTGTCGCGTTGAGCGTTCATGTCGGTATTAATAAAGTTGTTAAGCGATTGTTTAAAGAAATAGGATATTATGTTAAACACTTACACCGAACCCACATTGGTAGTTTGGCTTTAGATATTCCTTCTGGAGGGTATAGGGTGTTAACCGAAGAAGATAAAACTGCTATTTTCACTCCTTTGACGCTTTGCAAGAAGACGTTTGAGTAAGGTGGTTGTTGATACGTTCTACAAGTGTGCAAGCCATACATAGTGTTCCGTTACTTGCCTGACCACACCGTTGACAAGTATCGAATGGTTGAGAAGGTGCTGTGATATTGTTTCGTAACACCATATAATTGTTTAATAATTGTTTTTTGAATTCTGGTGTTGACAAAGAATAGCTATCGAGTTCTTTTCGTAAGTTTGAGCGATAGGATATCCCGCTATTAGGACATTTTGTTGTGTTGACTGTAATGTTGTATTCTTTTGCGTACGCGATAATGTCTTGTTCTGGAACAAAATATAATGGTTTTATTTTTTGGGTAAACCACTTGTTTGATTTTGTTGAAGGTCCCGACCTTGAAAATAATGTGGTGTGTGCTCGAAAAAGGTTAATCAGCACTGTTTGCGCTTCATCATCAAGATGGTGTCCTGTGAGTAGAGCAGTGTATTGTCGAGAATATTTGTTGAGAAGATATCGTCGTAATGTTCCGCATATCGTGCAGGGATGATATAATCCTGTTTTGACAGCGTCATCCATCGTAAAGCCAAATTCTTCTTTGAATGAAATTTCGTGTAAGGAAATCTTTTTTTGTGTGCAGTATCCTCTCGCGTCCTGCAAAGATATATCTCGGTATGGTGAGATTCCTTCATCAACGAATAACCCCTGAACATCATATCCTAAGGCGAGCAATACATCAAGGAGAACAAGAGAGTCCTTTCCACCGCTAACAGCAACAAGTAGTTTTGAATTGTTGGTTATAGAAGTATGTTCTTGAAATGTTTGTTTAACCACACTCATTATTTCTTGCTTGATAGACATAAACATAGACAACGACGAAGTGTTTTTAAAAGTTGTTAAGGATATAATAATTACTAAACCTGCAAGTATACTTATTGTAAAAGTAGACTATCACAAGCAAAGCTTATAAATAAGTTGATTTCAAAAGAAAGTGTATGGTATTAGAATCGTTGACTAATCCTCTGAAAGCAGAGTCTCATCCGATGAAGTTATTGACACTTGGTTTTTTGTACGCATCCATAGGTATAATTTTTGCCCTGTGGGTGTTTCCAAGTCACGCCAGTCTTGTTTTTATTTTCTTCACCGTGATGAGCGCCATCCCGTTGATGTTTAATATCATAAAAAATGAGGAGCGAAAGGATGTCAGCGAT
The DNA here is from genome assembly GCA_051819745.1 of Nanobdellota archaeon. GTDB lineage: Archaea > Nanobdellota > Nanobdellia > Woesearchaeales > SKGA01 > SKGA01. The sequence continues at coordinate 2,584 of JBNJGO010000003.1, forward strand.
TTTCATGAAAGCGCGCTTCTTAAAGAACATAGTAAGGCCCTTAAAGCATTCATGAATTTGTTTTTTGGTATCGCTCTTGCTGTTACCGCATGGTATGTGTTTATCCCTTGCGCGATATTTTTAACTATCCTTAGTGGTGTTGTTTCATTTTTTGATTTGAAAGATATGAAGCGACGATTAAACCAGGATTCTAATCTGTGGAAGCGTCAAGCTAGTACTTTGATTCTTATTGGAGGGATTATTCTTGGTGCAGGATTTGGATTGTTAAGTCTTGAAGGATATGCTCAAACTAGTCATGCAGAATTATTTTCTGTACAAATAGATACTATAAATACTATTAATGGCCGTGTTACTGGACTTCAAGGTTCTTTTGGAGCTCATCTCGATCATTTTTCTGTTATTTTTTTCAATAATATTAAAGTTCTTATTTTTTGTATCTTGTTCTCGTTTGTGTTTGGTGCGGGAGCTTTATTTATTCTAACATGGAATGCTTCTGTTATCGGCACTGCCATCGGTAATTATATTAGATCGAATATTGCTGGTGTTGCAAACCAAATGGGTTTAGATCAAATCGCAGGATATATGAGTGTTGTTTCGATTGGTCTTTTGAAGTATGTGATTCACGGTGTTCCTGAGATTCTCGCTTATTTTGTAGCTGGACTGGCAGGGGGTATTATTTCAATTGCAGTTATACGACATGATTTTAAGGGTAGAAAATTCGAACATATTATTCTTGATTCTGCCGATCTTCTTCTTATCAGCATAGCGATCTTATTTGTCGCTGGAGTTTTAGAAGTGTGGGTTACGCCTTTACTATTTTGAGATATTACTCGAGAATTTTTATAACTCCAGGTTGTATTTCATACACTTCTCCCATCGTAATGAGAGTGTGCACGACATCTTCTGCAGATTCTCCGAACTTGTCAATGAGATAGTCTATCGAACAACCATCGCCATTGTCTTTTTCTTTGATTGCTGATATAATATCATCTCCTGTCAGAGAACCAGATTGTTTTACTTGTTGTGGAGTGTTTTGGTCTGACGCGGGTTCTTGTCGTGTGGAAGTGGAGTGATTGGTTGTTGTCTCTTGTTGTTTTTGTTGTTCATTGACGGCGTCCTTTGAAGATGATTTTTGTTGTCGTTGTTGTAGTTCTTGTTTTCTGAGTGTCAGCCATCCTGGTTGTGTTTTGAGTTGTGTTGAATTTGTCATTTCACTTGCTAAAAATACTGTTTTTGCTCTCAGTCTCGGACGACCTATTACCATCACCGGATCGCCAACAGATAATTGTTGTGTTTGTTGTCTTTGATTAAAATCCGTAACGAGTATTGTTCCAGTTCCATCATCTATGGTGAAAGAATATGGTTCTGATTTTTCAACAATCACACCCATGATGTTTGCTCGAGAAATAGAAGCATATAGTGTATCAATGTGATTTGGTTTCCATCCTTCTTCAACCACATATTCTCCTGTGATTAAATCATGAATCGCGCATATCTTTGCAGTCTCTCGTTTGAATGATGATTGTTCTGTCATACTTTATCCTGTCCTCGATACGAACCCGTGTTTCGGTTTGTAGATATCTCCTGACCGGTGTAGTTTTTCTATGATTTCTTCCACTTTTGATTCTTCCATTCCTTTTGCTTTACAATCTTCGATAATGTCTTCTTCAGAAATAACTTTTCCTTTTTCTTTTTCAAGTGTTGTTATTGATTCTTTGATAATGCTTATGTTGTTTCGTTGTGTCGCTGTCACTCCGGTTGTTATTCTGTCAATGTCAAGTTTTCCAGTGTCAGGATCAAGTCCTATCTGACTTAAAGTGTGGTGAAGAAGTTCGATAGCTCGTTTTGCATCATCGCGACCGGCAGTTTGTGATAATCGTGTTCGCGCGCTAGCCTCTGTCAATCGTACCAGCGCTTCTAGTTGTCGTGCAGTTATAGGTACTGATTTTATCTCTTGAGCGCCACTTCCATTTTTAGAACCCATATTTCTTATCTTGACATAATATTCTTGTATTTCTTCAAGAGCTTCATTTTCTAGTTTTGGTTTTACATTTTGTTTCGCATACGCAATAAATTTTTTGATAAAATCAGTATCCAACTCGACATCATCAGCTCGCGAGGTATCTTGGTGTAATTTTAGTATAAATCCCGCGATGTTTGAATCTTTTTCTTTGTTTGGAAGATCTCGTACCGCAAATATTAAATCAAATCTACTGATAAGAGCAGGAGGTAGATTAATTTGTTTTCCTATCATTTCATAAGGATCGAATCGTCCGAATTTAGGGTTTGCCGCTGCAAGAACTGTTGTTTCACTTCGTAATGTCGCTTGAATGTTTGCCTTGCTTACAGTGATAGTTTGTTGCTCGAGAGCTTCGTGCATTGCACTTCGATCTTCTTCAGTCATCTTATCAAGCTCGTCGATAGCAGCGATTCCTTGGTTTGCTAAAACTAGCGCTCCCGCTTCTAAAGCCCATCCACCGAGAAACTCGTCTTTTACAACAGAAGCCGTCAATCCAGCTCCACTAGCTCCTTTTCCGGATACAAATCGTGATTTTGGAGCTATAACTGATACTCGTTTGAGCATCTGACTTTTTGCCGCCCCCGGATCTCCGATGAGAAGGATGTGAATATCTCCTCGGGTGCTCACGCCGTCGCTTCGTTTTTTTTGTACTCCTGAAAGCAATTGAAGGACGAGTGCTTCTTTCACTCGCTCATACCCATATATTGTTGGTGCAAAGCTTTTGACAATTCGTTCGAATGATTGTCCTGATTGTGCGAATTCCATAAATTCTTGTTCTTCTTTTGGTGTTACTTGTATTGATGAGAATTCTTCTTGGACTGGATGAATATAATTTCCCTCGAGCATAAGATCATATTCTACTGATTTTCCCCCTGTTCGTAATGATATTGGTATTTCATTAATTACCCCTGTAATAACAATTTTGCTTCCTGGATTTGTTTTTTTCTCGCTGATCGGACTGACAAGATCGTGTCGTAAAATAAGGTTGAATCGTTTTGGTTGTTCTCCACCATCAAGGTTTTCTGATGGTTCTTCAACAGTTAGTTTTTGCACATCAACCAATGTTTTATCAAGTAGCTTGAATCCTCCTTTTCGTCCACAACTACACTGTGTTGGTTCTTTGAATTTTTGTTCTAGTTGGACTATAGAAATAATATTTCCACAACTCGGACACTCGAATTGTGCTTGTGTGACGTGAGGTCTAACATCTCCTTTTTGTCTAACGATGGCCTCTATTTGTATGAATTTTCCGATGTGCTTGCTTCGAATATTTCGTATTGCAAGATGTTGTGAAGAAGGTAAGTCGTGGAATCGTACAAAAAATTGTGAAGTGTTTCCTTGAAGATTGAGTTTTTCTATAGCAAGTTGTGCTGTTTTGAACATTTCTTCAGGATGATCGAGAATTCGTTGTGCAATATCGATGTTAAATGTTGCAATATCATTGAAATCAACAGTTATATATGTCTGACCTTTTGAAATTGCCTTTATGATAGCATCATAATAGTATGTTTCAAAAAAATCTTGGAGTTTTTGAACTTGTTCGCCGATTTCCATTCTTATCAGTCTTCACACTAAGTTATTATTAATAAATATGGTGTTTGTCAATCCGAAAATACAAGGGTTGTCGTTACTTAGTGTTATTAAGAACATCTATGAGCATGTGAACTGCCTTGTAAACGTTCGCTTCGGATTTTGTCCCAGTACATACAATTTTTCCATTGCTAAACAGCAAGAATGTCGCTTGTGCTTTATCAAGTTTGTATACGAGACCTGGAAATTGCTCTGGTTCATATTCTGTATTATCAAGTTTCATAGCGAGCGTGTTCAGGTTAAGGTCCATGTTGATATTTCCTGATGCAACCATGTTTTGTATGTTGATTTCTGGTTTTAATGTGATTGTTATGTTTATTTTCTTGAGTGTTTGTTTGATTTGTTCCAGAGCGCGATCAACTTCATCAAGATTTTTTGCTCCAGTGCATACTACTTTTCCTGAACTGAAAATAAGTGCTGATGTATGTGGTTCTCGTATTCTGATAACAAGCCCTGGAAATTGTTCAGGATTATATTCTGTGTTTGAAAGCGTTGCAGCCATTTTTTCAAGCGGAATATCTTGACCTAGACTTGTAGAAACTACAATATTTACAACATTAATGTCAAGACCTTTTTTTAAAGACTCTATGGATTCATCCATTATTATACCCCCAAAATCGTGTTACTCACAATATGATTGTTGTGTTGTAACAACTGATACTTATAAATCTAAAAGAACGGTTGTTTATAAATTCTTCTATTATCATTTATAAATATTTAAAAAGAAAACATTTATAAAGAAATAGAACCTTTATTTCTTATGGAATGAAAAATAATCGATTAAATCAGAATAAAAACAACAAAAAAATAAAATATTTATAAATAACCAACCCCTTTATTTCTTTTGCAAAAATAACCTATATTTTATAATTTCTATGTTTTAGAAGGAATATATTCTATTGAATGAGAAAAAGAAGCTATGTGTTCTTTCAAACCAGGAACGTGACCGGCCCCAACAACCACAAGGAGTTTTTTTGAAGGATTTCGCTTCAAAAACAACACTATCTTTCGAGCCATATATTTATTTCGCCGTTCTATAAGAACATCATATAGTGAAGGAAACGATGTTGATAAAAGATTAAGCAAGGAAGTGATAAAACTAGCATCAGGAATTTGTGTTATAGGAACAGAAATTTTTTTCTTTCGTTTTTTAAAAGGAGAGAGCGCTTGAAGAACATATCTTGCTAACCGCCATTTTTCTTTCCATGTTATTGTTGAAAATAAAGATCGTATTGTAACAGTTATTGGTTTGTCAATATAGTAGAGTTCTAGCGAATTTCGACGGGCAAAATCCATCGCATATTTCATTTCAACACCAGGCATAACACCAGCCACTTTCGCAAGTTTTTTTTGAAAAAAAGAAGCTATTGAAAAAAATACAAATCCTTTAAAGCCAAAATGTTTGATAAGCTCTCGAGGGCGAGGTTTTTTTGCTTGTGGTTGATCAAGAGATTGTGCTCGTCTGACATCTAATTCTACAGCTATAGCGTCCGGTTTGAAAGTAAGAACTGCTTGTTTAATATCTTGTTGAGATTGTTTTGATATGTGGTTTGTTCCAACAATCACATATCGCTCTTTTTCTTCCATATATGAATTAAGAACTAAACAACACTTATAAATATCTCGATATGAATACTAAATTCACAACATAAGAAATAAAATGGGAAAAAGAAAATAAAGATAAAAAACTATTGTTATTTAGTTGTTGAAAGAACAGGCATATCTTCCCACGCCATAGTAAATAGTGATTCAAGAGCTTGTGAGAAATATGGTGTATTAACCCAAATACCGACATCATAACTTGGATGAATATCTTGGTCGTGAAATAATAAGAATGATACTTCTTGACCATCTGCAATAACAAATCGTGCTTTAATATTTTTTAATTGTTTAATTTCAGCGTGTTCTGAAAGATGATTGATCGTTTCTTGAGATATTGATTCTCCTGGAATTGCTATTCGGATACGAACGCCTCGATCAGCTGCTTTCTTGAAAGCTCTCGAGAGAAATTCTTCCTTTCGTTCAAGACCATCATCAGTTGTAATAAGATCGAACGTTTCTTCTGCTTCTTTAAGCATGAGTTGCATTTGACTATATACTTTATCTCTTCCTTTAAAGGATGCTGTGAGTTCTGAAGGATCAACAAGATCTACTCCTGTATTATGAAGAGAAGATAATTCATCAAACATATTTGATTCTTTAAGACCTTCAAGACTTTCAGATTGTGTCTTTGCATCTTTATTGACCCTGTCTTTTACACGCTCAATAACTTCTTGTGGAGAAACAGCAATATATTTTATCGGCTTTCCGATTTTTGTAATAATAAATCCTTTTTTTTCAAGGGATTCCAAAACATCATAACTTCGAGATCTTGGAACATTAGAAATATCAGACAATTCGCCTGCACTAGCTACACCTCTTGAAAGTAACGCAACCCACACTTTTGCTTCATAACTGTTTAACCCAAAAATCTTGAGTTTTTCAATAAAATCTTTTTGCATTAACATACTTTCAACCTCGAATAATTTTTTGTTGTAATACGGTATTTTAATGAATTAATTTAATATGTACAAAAAATTTTGCCATTTAATTCAGATAACAAATATCTACAATACTATTGTAGTATTATACATATTTTAGTTACCACTAAAGAGAAAAGAACTTTTATTTATAAGTTTTTGTATTTTATAACCATTGTATAGTGAAAACAAATGGTTTTTTACTGAAAAACAAATATAATCATATAAAAATATATTGTATATAATAATATAATAAACCTCTTTAAACTAAATAAAATAAACATAATCTAATATAAATATAAACAATATAATAGACCACACCACACCTTTATTTCTTATGGAATGTATTTAGAAAAAAATAATGGTGAGAAAAAAATAAATTTATCGTATATTATACAAAAAGAATTCTTATGTTATTATAAAGTCTTAATTGATTATATTTTAATTATTATTATAATATTTTAATATTAATGTGCTTTTATTAAATCATAACATTATTAACTGATATTATTAATCTAATGTCATTAAATATTAAATAGTTATTTTAATCAATATCTTAGAATTGTTATTTATTAAATTTTAATCACTATTCTCAGAATCAATTATTAAATTAATTTGTTCATCATGATTAT
>JBNJGO010000003.1:9444-55073 GCA_051819745.1 Nanobdellota archaeon
TATATTTAGTATATTTATTATATTATTATATTTATTATTATCATTTTTTTTCAACACAACTACCATTATATCGACATAAAAATATCAACATAAATTATTATTATTGTTATTTTTTTCAACACAATTACCACATATTATAATTATAATAATAACTATAAATATAATAGGATCATAACCTAATTCAAACAAAATATGATTAAAAATACGTTTCACACCCATATAATCATAAAATAACCAACGAAATATTATTAAGAATTGAATAAAACAGCAAAATAATTAGTATTAATTATTTTTTTACCCTTTCATTTTATTTAATATATGTTTTCTACATGAAATCAAGGTCTCTCTAAAAACCTCTATAATATATATTTTAAAGAAATATTTTTACTTGTTTTTTTCTTCAAATACACCTTCATAACTTAATATTCATATATTTTTATATTGTTCAATATACATGTTATTTCTCATTGTTTCGTGTAGTTCATTTGGAAACATTTATTAATCGTCTGTTGTTTCTCAATCTAGCAGTATAGGTATGGTGTATATATGGTTAAAAAAAGTTTGGGAGGATTTTTTGAGAATTATTTAACTCAAGATTCTATTTTTGAAAATAAGAAGTCGATGAGAGCATCATTCGTTCCTGAAGATATCACTCATCGTGATGAACAAGTTAATCAAGTGGCAAATATTCTCGCTCCAGCACTCAAAGTTGAAAAACCTTCAAATATTTTTATATATGGTAAGACTGGTACTGGTAAGACTCTTTCTGTTCGCTATACAACAAACCATATGCTTGAAGTTGCACAGCAAAATAATATTCCTCTACAAGTTTTTTATATTAATTGTAAGCTTAAGCGTGTTGTCGATACCGAATATCGTCTAATCGCCGAAATAGCTCGTTTTTTTGGCAAAACAATCCCTGCTACTGGACTTCCAACCGATGAAGTGTATAATATTTTTTATAAAGCTCTTGATGAGAAAGAACAACTTCTTATTCTTGTACTTGATGAAGTTGATCATCTTGTTAAAAAGACTGGCGATGAAATAATATATAATTTAACTCGAATTAACGCCGAGCTAAAAAAATCCCAATTATCTATTATAGGGATTAGTAACGATTTGATGTTCGCTAATCATATTGATCCTCGTGTAAAGAGTTCTCTTGGCGAGGAAGAAATTCTTTTTCCACCTTATAACGCCTTGCAAATACAAGATATTTTAAGAAAACGATCGTCTCTGGCTTTCAAAAAAGATATTTTAGACAGTGGTGTTATTCCAAAATGTGCTGCCTATGCTGCTAGAGAGCATGGAGATGCAAGGCGAGCTATTGATTTGCTTCGTGTTGCTGGTGAAATTGCAGATAGGTCTCAATCAGATAAAGTTCTTATCAAACATATTGATGAAGCAGAGCAAAAAATTGAGCGTGAACGAGTCGTTGATATTGTTAAAACACAACCAAAGCAGTTTCAATTGGCTTTAGCTTCCATTTGTCATTTGAGTTCACTTTCAAACAAGAAACCTGTTTTTACTGGTGACGTGTATAATGTTTACAAAGAGTTTTGTCCACTTTCAGGTCTTCGTCCAATTACTCAGCGAAGACTTTCAGATATTATCTCAGAACTTGATATGTTGGGTTTGATTAATGCAAAAGTAATTTCTAAAGGAAGATTTGGTCGTACAAGAGAAATATATCTTGCTATTCCACCACATCTTATTTCTAAAGTTAAAATTATCCTTTCAAAAGAGTTAGATTTTTCGTTATGAATATGTTGTGATATATGTGGATTACAGTGTTGTTGTTGATTATTTAGTCAATAAAGGGGAATTTGTCGATGATGATACTGTTAGTAAACTAAAGAATGTTTCTTCATATACTGATCGCGAGTTGCTTCGTGATAAGCTGGTTGTGTTTTTCAAGACCTTTTTTCCTGATCTGGATCCTTCTGATTTTTTCTCGAAATATTTTTCTGATATCCCCACTCCTACCAAGATTTCCATTTTGAAATCATTTGAAAAAATCCCTTCTAAAAGAACTTTTCAGGATTTTGTAGGTTATTTCAATGTTCGTTTTAAATCCATCGAGCGATTATTAAAAATCCGTTCAGAACTTTCTAATTTGATTTCCATCTCATCTGTTAAAAAAAAATCTGAGCGTGAGAAAGTAGCTATTGTTGGTATGGTTCTTGACAAGAGAACGACAAAAAATGGTCATATTATGCTCACTCTTGAGGATAGAACTGGTGTTATTAAAGTATTAATCAATAAGGATAATACTGAAATGTTTCCGGTTGCCTCAGATCTTGTTTTGGATGAAGTGATTGGCGTTTTAGGCTCTTCAGGAAAAGATATTGTTTTTTCTGACACCATAATTCACCCCGACATTCCTCTCAGTAAAGAACTTAAAAAATCACCCTATGATCATAATGCTGTTTTCATTGGTGACCTTCATGTTGGTTCAAACGAATTTCTTGAAGAAGAATTTCATCATTTTCTTTTATGGTTAAATGGAAAAGTAGGTAGTCTTAAGCAACGAGAAATGGCTCGAAAAGTTCGTTACGTGTTTATTGTCGGTGATCTTATCGAAGGCGTTGGTGTTTATCCGGGTCAAGAAGATGATTTGAAAGTTAAAGATATTAAAGGACAATATAGTTTATCAGCAGAGTATCTTAAGAAAATTCCTTCACATATTAAAATTATAATTTGTCCTGGTAACCACGATGTTGGTCGACTTGCTGAGCCACAACTTCCCATTCCAAAAGAATATGCTGGTGATTTGTTTGATCTTCCAAATGTTATTTTTGTCTCTAATCCTTCTTATGTGAGTATTGATGTTTCAAATGAATTTTCCGGAATTGATGTCTTGCTTTATCATGGTGGTTCTCTGATTTATTATGCTGATAACCTTCCTTCCATCAGATCAAAAGGTGGTATGAAAAAAGCTGATGAGATTATGATCGAATTACTTAAACGACGACATCTTGCTCCAAGTCATAGTTCTACAATGTATATTCCTGATCGTTTTCAAGATCCATTATTGATAGATCCTATTCCTGATATTTTTATTACAGGTCATATTCATAGAACTCAATTTAATTCTTATCGTAATGTTACTTGTATGAATACTTCTTGTTGGACTGGAATAACTGATGATCAGGAGAAAAGAGGATTGTTCCCTCAGCCAGGGAGAGTCATGGTTGCTTCTTTGAAGACTCGTCAAGTTAAGATTTTGAATTTCAGTCTTATCAAAGATGTTACTTCTGTTAAAGAATTTAAGAAATTACGTTCTCAAGCTCTGAAAAATAAGTGATAACATGGCCTTTGTGAGAGCTAAAACTGTTCGAAAAAAAAGATATGCTTATCTTGTCGAAAATAAATGGTCTAAAGGAAAGGTTTGTCAGAAAGTAAAGAAATATCTTGGTCCTATTTACTCAGTTCCTTCTCGAGAACAACCATTATATTTTGATCTTGATATAACACAGTCTGCCAGGGCTTGCTTGAGAGATGTTACTGCTAAAGATTTTGAGTCAAGAGGTTTTTCGAGAAATAAAAATTGTTTAACATATAATTCTATTTCTATTAATTTGATGACAGGTAAGATAGTTAAAGGCAGTACCTCTATTGTTTTAGATGTTGATGGTCGTTTCCTTCATTCCTCTCTTCTTAGAGATTTTCTTTGTTCTGTTGATCCTGAATTTGAAGGTGAGAAACGAGGTTATGTTCTTGCTAAGAAATGTAGTGATTGTGGTATCGCTGTTGATAAGACTGTTTTTGTCGAGTTATATAAAAAATTATATTTATAGAAAAATAAATTATTTAGAATCTTTTTTTTACTGTCTTTCCTATAAAAAGACCAAGTGCGAATACTATTGTGATAATAAAACCACTTACTGCAGTTGTAAATAGTATTATTCCAAGAAGAAAAGATATGATGGTGAGGATGGTTAACGTGTTATAATATCCTATTGAAAATTTTGATTGTGCTATGATAATTCCAACAACAGCTGTGACGAGCACTACAACACCCTGATTGCCTAACAGAATTCCTATGAGCAACCCCATTATAAACCCAAAAATAATTCCGTAACCGACAAGTTGCTTACTCATATCAGGTATTGTTACCATGTATCTCTTGTTTCAAGAAGTGACATTTATATACTTTTTTCTATTTCTCTCCAAACATATGATTTTAGTCAAGATTTTTGGGTTTCTCGATTTTCTCATCGGCCTATTGTTATTTTTAACACCTGATGATATCATTCCTACCCGTCTTCTTCTTGGTGGAGCTCTTTTTCTTATTGCTAAAGGAATAATTTACAAAGGAGATTTTCTAAGCACCATCGACCTTGTCATCGGAGCTTATTGTTTTTTAGCATTATTTGCACCAATTCTTTTTTTTAGCTTTCTTTTTGGCGCGTACCTTTTTATCAAAGGGTTTTATTCTTTTATTATATGAGCTTTTTTATCAAAAGAATTCTTTTCCTAAGAACTTGTTGAACACAAGCCATAATAAAGCTCCACCGCCAATTCCTATGATAATAGCATAAGGGCTGTTCAATAATATTGATAGTGCGAAGATGATGCTAAAGAATGCAAAGACAAAATACATTTTTTTCTTTGTATAAAACATATGCGATCCATAATTGTTTGGAAATGGTAAAACACTGTATATTAAAATTAAACTTGCAATATCTTTTCCAGCTTCAAAAAGAATATTTCCAGTAGCTAAATATATTTGTTGAAATAGTATTGCCATAATCACAACAGTAATCAAGCTAAATGATAATGTCCAAAATATCCCTTTCTTATTCACTCCTGGAAGGCGCTTATCTCTTCGTAATGATTCTATCCTATCTAGGGTTATGATCCCTGGAAACACGACAGGGAGATAGCCGTAACTTGCGAATGTCACGACAAAACCAATGAGAAGACCATTAAACCACGCTTTGTATGTTGCGGTGTATTTTTTGACAAGAGCAATTGCTTTAGCACTTCCTATCATCAACAATAATATAGCATATGTTATTACAAAGCCATAAATCATACTTACTAGACTAATCGGCGTTCCTGAAATGTTGATGTGTTCATTAGGATATTTGGCCCACAAGTAAAAAAATAAACTCATTGTCATCACAAGTGCAGTAAGTAAAAGATGTCTTTGCTCCTTAGAAGAAAACACCAGTCCTGTCTTGATACGATACCATGAGCCCATAATATTTCATTTTGAGATACGTTTATTTAAAAACATTTCGAGTTAAAAGTTGTCTTTTTTCATCTCCATCCATTACCAAACCGCATCTTATTTAAATTTCATCGTATTTCTTTTGTACAGGTGTTCGAATGGATTCTTATGGTATGAAAGCAAGTCCTGAAATTGAAAAGTACTTTTCCTATCTTGAATCTAACACTATTAAAGCTTTTGAGATTGCCAAAGAAGCGAGAAAAAAGGGATTTGACCCTGAGACAAGCGTTGAAATAAAATTAGCAAAAAACATGGCAGAACGAGTTGTTGGTATTATTTCTGTTGTAGCTCCCCAGATTGTAGGTAGTGGTGTTGTTGAAAGAATAATTACATTAGAGGATAAATATGGTTCTCAGGATTGGAGGGTTGCTTTTATCATCGCTCACGAGATTGCACAACAAAAATTTTGTTCTTTTAAAGATGAGAAAGAAGCTATCGAAGTTGGTGTTAAAACTGGTTTCGCTTATGTTACAGTAGGTATTGTTTCATCCCCTATTGAAGGATTGACGTCTATTGATATTATTCCTCGCCGTGATGGCAAAGGAAAGTATTTTCGTCTTAATTATGCAGGTCCGATTAGAAATGCTGGTGGTACTGGCGCAGCAACAAGTGTTTTGATTGCAGATTATGTGAGAAAGCACATGGGTTATGCAAAGTATGATCCTGATGAGAATGAGATTCATCGTTGTGCTGCTGAGCTCGAGGATTATCATGAGTATGTTGCTAACCTCCAGTATTATCCTTTCAAAGAAGAATCTGAATTTTTGATGAAACACATTCCTGTTGAAATAGGTGGTGATGCTTCTGAGAAAAGAGAGCTTTCTAATGTTGCTCTCAAAGACCTTGATCGTATTGAAACCAATTTTTTGCGTAGTGGTTATTGTCTTATCCACTCATCTTGTATTCCGCTTAAAGCCCCTAAATTATGGAAGAAACTTGATAAATGGGGTGCAGAAATGGGTATGGAAGATTGGAATTTTCTTGGAGAACATATCAAACTTCAAAAATCTCTTAAGTCCAAGGCAAAACAATCTGAAGAAAGCGATTCTGATAAAGAAGATGATTCTTCAATAAAAGTAAAACCTGATTGGACGTATGCTAAGGATCTTGTTGGTGGTCGTCCATTTCTCGGCCATCCTATGAGAAGCGGTTCTTTTCGTCTTCGTTATGGTCGTAGTAGAACAAGCGGTCTTATGACACAATCAACACATCCTGCATCTTTAGAAGTTCTTAATAATCTTATCGCGATCGGAACCCAGCTTAAAGTGGAACGCCCTGGTAAAGGAGCGCTCTTCACTCCAGCTGATACGTTGATGGGTCCCACCGTTAAGCTCAAAGATGGCAGTGTTAAATATCTTGATTCATCTTCGCAAGCAAAAGCCGTAACTAAAGATGTTGTTGAAATAATTTATCTTGGTGATTGTCTTGTTGATTATGGGGATTTTTTTGATAGGGCACACACACTCATTCCGCCTGGTTATTGCGAAGAATGGTGGTTTTTAGAAGTAAAATCTGCTCTCGAGAAAAAAAACATGTTAGAGTCATATGATAACATAGCATTATCGTGGAATACTTCAAAAGAATTTGTCGAAAAACTGTTTTCTGACCCTCTCAAGAATATTCCTTCATTCCAAACTGCAAAGTCTATTTCTAAAACATTATCTGTTCCTCTTCATCCTGCTCATACTTTTTTTTACAGGGAAATTTCTAAAGATCAATTTCGTTCTTTATTATCTTGGTTTACTCAAGCTTCATTTCATCTTGAACAGCCTAAAATAACACTTCCTCTTCGAGAAGAATTTTCTCATGGTAAAAGAGCTCTTGAATTATTAGGCGTACCTCATGATATAAATGAGAATTCTGTCATAATATCTTCTGATTATGCTCTCTCGCTTTCTCACACACTAAATGTGAAAAGTCAATTGGAAGCAAAAGATGTTCTTTCTTATATTCAAGAAAAAGATAATGCTTTTCATTCTGTGCTTGAGATTGTCGATGATCTTGCTTCTTTTACTATTGCTGACAAGTCAGGAACGTTTATTGGTTCTCGGATGGGGCGTCCTGAAAAAGCAAAAATGAGAAAGATGACTGGTTCTCCCCACGGGTTATTTCCTATTGGCGAGGAAGGTGGTCGTCTTCGTAGTTTCCAGTCAGCTCTTGCTAAAGGTAAGGTTGTCAGTAATTTTCCTGTGTTCATTTGTCCTCATTGCAGTAATAAAACACCTCTTTCAATATGTGAAATGTGTGGTCATAAGACGATTCGTCAAAAAATCAATGCTAAAACGAAAGAAGAAGTTGATGCTAAAAAAGCAAGCGAAGATGATGAAACCATTTATCTTGATTATAAGCAATGGAATGTACCGATACGTTCTATTTTTGATGCTTGTGTTAAATTATCTGGTTCTAAAATTTATCCTGATTTGATAAAAGGAGTTCGTGGCACTGTTGGTAGTGATCACACACCTGAACACCCTCTTAAAGCTCTTCTTCGAGCAAAACATAAGGTGCATGTAAATAAAGATGGTACTGTTCGTTATGATGCTTCTGAAATTGCAATGACTCATTTTAAACCTAAAGAAGTCGGAACAAGTGTTTCAAAACTCCGAGAAATAGGTTATCTCAATGATGTTCACGGTGACGATTTGGTTTCTGATGATCAGGTACTTGAGTTAAGAGCACAAGATCTTGTCTTACCTGCGTTTCCTGATGGTATTGAAGAAGGTAGCGACCAAATTCTTCTTAGAACAACGCAATTTATTGATGATTTGTTAGTTTCGATGTATGGTCTTGATCCGTTTTATAATGCCAAGACTCCTGAAGATCTAGTAGGTCATCTTATTGTAGGTCTTGCACCTCACACCTCTGCAGGTTCGGTTGGTCGGATTGTTGGCTTTTCAAAAACACAAGGGATGCTCGCACATCCTTTATTTCATGCAGGTATGCGTCGTGATTGTGATGGTGATGAAGGTTGTTTTTTCTTGTTACTCGATGCTTTTTTGAATTTTTCACAGAAGTTTTTAGGTACGAGTAGAGGTTCAACCATGGATGCACCGCTAGTATTGACAAGTTTACTTAATCCTGCTGAAGTGGATGATCAAGCATTTAATACAGGAATAGAATTCAAGTATCCTCTTGAGTTTTACAAAGCATGCCAGGAATATAAAAAACCCTGGGAAGTCACTATCAAAAGAATAGAGAACGTTCTTTTTACCCCGCAACAATTTGAGCACATGGGATATACTCATGATACTGATAATATTAATGAAGGGGTGTTATTTTCATCGTATAAGGCACTTCCTTCGATGCAGGAAAAAATAGATCTACAAATGGATTTGGCAAAAAAAATTCGTGCTGTTGATGCCCCTGATGTGGCTCGTTTGATTATTGAAAAGCATTTCATCAGAGATACCAAGGGTAATTTGAGAAAATTTTCTCTTCAACAATTTCGTTGTGTTTCTTGCAATAAGAAGTTTCGCCGTCCACCTCTTCTTGGTAGATGTGATGAGTGTGGTGGTAAAATAATATTTACTATTTCACAAGGTTCTATTATAAAATATATTGATATGAGTGTAAAACTCGCCGAAGAATTTAATCTATCAACTTATATTAAGGAAACATTGTATTTGACTAAGAAACGTATTGATGATGTTTTTGGTAAAGAAAAAGAGCGACAAACAGGTTTGGGTTCATTTTCTTAATATCGTTTGTTTTGCTTTTTGGGTGTTTGTTTTAAATTTGTTTTTGAGCCAGTAGTTTTATATATACAATCTTGTTTCCCAAGAGACATAATTATCCTGAATTATAGTTATTAAGTGTTATTTTTCCTTTGGAGTTGATATGTATGAATTATGAAGAGATGTTAACAAGAGCTCGTGATGCTTTACCTGAAGAAATATCTTCAGCACAACGTTTTACTGTTGATAAGGTTAAAGGTCATTTACAAGGTAATAAGACTGTTGTTAGTAATCTTGGTCAGATAGCATCCCAACTCGGCCGTCGTCAAGAAGTTCTTGTAAAATTCATCGAGAAACAGCTTGCTGTAAAAGGTGTTGTGAGAAAAGGTTTTGTTATTTTTAATGCTAAACTTTCTGCTAATAAAATTAATGAGCGGATTCAACAATTTACTGATCAGTTTGTTTTGTGTAAAGAATGCGGAAAACCCGACACTACACTTACTAAAGACACAGGTATCTTTTTTATCAAATGTCAAGCGTGTGGTGCTAAGTATTCTGTTAAAACAAGATTTTAAAATTATTTTTCACTTCACTGGACATCTCAGCTATACTTTTTTAAATTCATTCTTATTTAGGTGATGGTATGTATATTGGTAGTCCTCCTCGAAAATATCAACATTCTATTTTTGAAACTGCGCGTTCGTATAATACGCTCGCCGTCCTCCCCACAGGTATTGGTAAGACAGTTATTGCTATGATGCTTTGTGCAAGACGATTATTAGTATATCCTTCTATGAAAGTTGTCATTCTCGCCCCTACTAAACCTTTGGTTGAACAGCATGAATCGTCATTTCGATCATCTTTAGCTCTTCCTGATGAAAAAATAGTTGCTTTTACTGGTTCGATTTCTCCTTCAAAGCGACAAGAATTATGGAAGCAGGCTTCTATTATTATTTCAACCCCTCAAACATTGGAAAATGATATTCTTTCAAACACCACTTCTCTCGAGGATGTTTCTTTGATGGTGTTTGATGAGGCTCATCGTGCAATGGGAAATTATTCGTATGTTTTTTTAGCAAAAGAGTATTTGAATGCTTCATTATATCCTCGTATTCTTGCTTTAACAGCATCACCTGGTACTGATAAAGAATCTATCGAGACGGTATGTAATAATATGGGTGTTGAACGTATTGAATTTCGTTCGACAGAGTCTTCCGATGTCAAACCTTACACTAACAAGACCTCTGTTTCATGGGAGCAAGTGGTTCTTCCTGAAAAACTTTCTTCAATCGCTTCATATCTTTCCACTGCCTTTCGTTCGGTTATAACTGAAATCAAACAAAATGGGTTTCTTTCAAGACCTCCTTCTTCATATAACAAAACTCTTCTTTTAAGACTTCAAAAAGAACTCCAGCAACGATTAGCTGATGGTGAAAAATCCTCCGAGCTCCTTTCGAGCATGAGCTTGACAGCGCAAGCAATAAAAATTCATTATGCTCTTGAACTCGCTCAAACCCAATCGATTAAAGCACTCTATGCATACATATATTCTGTTTTTGAAGATGCACAGCAATCAAAATCCAAAGCAGTTAAAAACCTCGTGTTAAATCCTTCATTTCGTTCAGCTTTCGCACTCTGTAAAGAAATGTATTCGAGTGGTGAAGAACACCCAAAATTATTTGTTCTTAAAAGTAAAGTCTCTGCTCTTATTAAAAAAAATCCTCGTGCTAAAATAATCATTTTCACTCAATTTCGAGAAACGGCTCATGCCATCGAGTCATTATTATCCGGTATTTCTTCACAATTATTTTTTGGTCAAGCAAAAAAAAATGGTGTCGGTCTGTCTCAAAAAAAGCAAAAAGAGGTGCTTGATAATTTTCGTAACGGCTCATTTTCCGTTTTGATTGCAACAAGTGTTGCAGAAGAAGGTCTTGATATTCCCAGTGTAGATCATGTCTTTTTTTACGAACCACTTCCTAGTGCTATTCGTTCCGTACAGCGACGAGGTCGTACTGGCCGACATTCAAAAGGTTTTGTGACGGTGCTTATTGCAAAAGGTACTCGTGATGAAGCCTCTCGTTGGATTTCTTTTCGCCGAGAGAAAAAGATGTATGATACCTTACGAGAAATTGCGAAATCATATCGTGCGATTGATAAATCACAAACCTCGCTTGATAATATGTCTTCATCATCCCAAATATTTGATTCAAAAAATAATGTGCTATCTTCCTCTCAGATATCTTCATCCAAAAAACCCTCTCAAAAACGTATTGTTGCCGATTTTAGAGAAAAGGGTTCTTCCCTTCTCAAAGAATTGAGAGCGTTACCTGATATTTCTTTGGAATTGAAACAATTAGAAGTCGGTGATTTTGTTCTTTCATCGCAAGCTTGTGTTGAGTTCAAGAACACACGTGATTTTGTCGATTCTATTGTTGATGGTCGCCTGCTTTCTCAAATGAAATCGCTCACTCAATATCCTAAACCCATACTGTTATTAGAGGGTCCTGAAGAAGATTTTAATACTCGTCGTGTTCATCCGTCAGCCATCAAGGGCGCTCTTTGTTCAATAGCTCTTTCGTTTCAAATACCGATAATTAGAACGTCTTCACCTAAAGAATCTGCTCGTATGCTTTCAGTAATGGCTTCTCAAGAACAAGATACTTCCGGATCTTCCTTTTCATTCCATCATGCAAAACCTCTTGATCAGAAATCTCTTGTAGAGTATATTACAAGTAGTTTTCCTTCAGTCGGGCCTTCGCTGGCGAAA
This sequence comes from Nanobdellota archaeon, assembly GCA_051819745.1. GTDB lineage: Archaea > Nanobdellota > Nanobdellia > Woesearchaeales > SKGA01 > SKGA01. Next base: position 21,125 of record JBNJGO010000003.1, read on the forward strand.
TCGTTACTAGAGCATTTTGATTCAATTCACGCTCTTGTCACTGCTTCAAAAAAAGATCTTGAGTCTATCCCTCTTATTGGTCCTTTGAAAGCATCAGCTATTTATGATATTATTCATACATCCTATAAGACCATATCCAAGAAAAATCCTCGTTATTCGTCTTGACGAAACCTTTTTAACCTTGTTTGTTTCTCATTGTACTTATGTTTATTGCCACCTCTCTTAACCATTATAAACGCAAGGCCGTCAGGAAAGCTATTGCTTCTCAGGCTGAGTTTAAAGAAATAAGTGTGATGTATGGCAGATCTTCGTTTGGTAAACGACCCGATACTATTGAATATCCTGATGATGTGTTGGAGTTTGCAAAGCGAAAAGTTTCTTCGTTTCATTGTTCTGAAGAATTATGGTTTAATCCGTTAGCGATTCAAACTGGTATGAAACGTTCAGAACTTGATGAACTTCGTAAAGGATGGGATTTTATACTTGATATTGATTGTCCTGACTGGCATTTTTCTCGTCTTATTTCTCATTTGTTTGTCCGAGTTCTTCAGGAATTTGGTGTCCATTCGGTTACTGCAAAATTTTCTGGTAATAAAGGTTTTCACATCGCAGTCCCATTTGAAGCTTTTCCTGAAAAAATTTGGTTTGAGGATAAATATCACGAAACAAAAGATTTGTTTCCAGATGGTCCTAGAAAGATAGCATCATATTTATTAGGTTATATTACAGAACATTTTGCTGACATTGGTGCTGATGGTGTAACCTTTGATTCAAAGTATTTTTTTTCCTTTGAGCAATTGGAAGCTATAGCTCGAAAGTCTTCTCGTTCTCTTTTTGCATACCAGTGCAGTGAGTGTGGTGCTGTTGTTGAGAACGAGCCAGTTTCAAAAACAGTGTATCAATGCAGTGAGTGCGGTACTAAAATGCAGGTGTCAGGACATCCTGATGTTGTTCGTTGCACGTCTTGCTCTGCACCGGTGACTCCCACAACATATCTTGCGAGATGTTCTTCTTGCGCTAAGCAATCTTCATTTTCAAGAATTTTAAATCTTCTTTCTATTGTTGAAGTTGACACTATTCTTATCGCTTCTCGTCATTTATACCGGATGCCTTATTCTCTTCATGAAAAATCTGGTTTGGTTTCTATTCCTGTTTCTATCAATTCTATATTATCCTTTGAAAAAAATCAAGCTAAACCTCCTATAACCTCGTTTGAGGTTCCTTTTTTAGACCGTTCAAAAGTAAATCTTGGCGAAGCTTCTAATCTCATTTCAGAAGCGTTTGGTAAAGAACTTCGTGAATTAGGTCACATTCATGCTGATATTAATACTAAGGGTTTTTTCCCAAAAAAAGATTTTGACCTTCCTTCTTCTGCAATTGAAGAGGAGTTTTTCCCACCGTGTATCAAACATATTCTTTCCGGTCTTGAGGATGGGCGGAAACGAGCGTTATTTATTCTTATTAATTTTCTTGAAAGTGTTGGATGGTCTCACGAACAAATAACTCATAAAGTTTACGCGTGGAACGAATCAAATCCAGAACCTCTTCGCGAGCAATATCTCAAAGGTCAATTATCATCTATGAAAAAAAACAAGAAAGTCTTACCTCCTCCTAATTGTTCGAATAAAGATTATTATGTCGGTCTTGGCATATGTACTCCTAATGAGTTTTGTAATCGTATAAAAAATCCTTCTTCCTATGCGAGAAAGAAAAAAGATTCTCATTCTAAAACAACATCTCGTCGTTCTAAAAAATCAAGTGCAAAAAAAACCACTAAAAAGTCAACGAAAAAGTCAGCAAAAAAAGCTTCTAAAACCTCTTCTTCAAACAATTCATCATCCAACTCAGATCGCTCTGTCAACTCCTCTTATTAATCTCGAGCGTTTTTACTTATTCCAATTCAATTATTTCTTCCGCTCCTTGAAGCTCTTCAATTCATTGTTTGTTTTTTTCTTCCTTTATTGTTTTTTATAGTAGTATGCTAAATAGTGTTATTATGAGGTGTCTTGAAATAAAACTAATTAAAACATAAAAAATATTTTAAAAAGACCTATTTGCTTTTATTTTTATCTAAAAAAGCTTATTTGCTCTTTTTTTAACTTTTAATTTCGGTTTTATGCGTGTATTTTCAATTTTAAACGTAAAAAAACAAAACATTTATAAATACATTATTGTTTCTCCTCTTCTGCTCATAGTAATTACATGAGTGTTGGCCTGAAAAGAATCATTTTCAGTACCTTTGATTGGAGAACTTGCTTCTTTTTCTAGGTCGACTAAGGTTCATTATTATGTTCGAAATACCTGCTTGCTACTTCGGCGCGAGTTGTAAGCGAACTGATAAGATATGTAATAAAATATATACAGTGTGAAAAATGGCAAAAAAAGCAAATCCTCGTCACGGAAGCATGCAATTTTGGCCTCGAGTCAGATCCCGCAGGCAATATCCTAGAGTGAGGTCTCTTCCTCAGTCAAAAGAAGCAAAACTTAGTGCTTTTGCAGGATATAAAGCAGGAATGACTCATGTTGTTGTTCGTGATAATGATAAAAATTCAATGACTAAAAACGAGAACATTTCACTTCCAGTTACGGTAATCGAATGTCCCCCTCTAAAAGTACTTTCTGTTAGAGAATATACTACTTCAGGTTACGGTCGGAAGGTTTCAAAAGAATATTTTTTCAAGGCAGAAAATCAACTTTCTCGAAAAATAAGTGTTTCTTCTTTTTCAAAAGCACAAGATCTTGATTCAATATCAGAATCTGCTGTTGAGATTAGTGTGGTTGTGTATACTCAACCTTGGAAATCTTCTCTCAAGAAAAAGAAACCAGAATTATTTGAAATGCCTGTAAGTGGTTCTTCACTTAAAGAAAAAATAGAATTTGTAAAATCAATCGTTGAAAAAGACATCCCTGTTCAAGATGTATTATCGCAACATTCTTATGTTGATACCCGAGTAATAACGACTGGTCGAGGTACTCAAGGTCCTGTTAAACGATTCGGTGTTGGTCTTAGACAGAAAAAGTCCGAAAAAGTTGTTCGTGGTCCTGGTTCACTTGGTGGCTGGATTGCTCAAGGTCATTCGATGTATCGTATTGCTCACGCTGGTACGATGGGATATCATCAACGTATACAATATAATAATTACATTCTTTCGTTAAATGATGATGTTTCTGTTGTCAATCCGAAAGGTGGATTTATTAATTACGGTTTGCTAAAAAGCTCATACATTCTCGTTAAAGGATCAGTACCTGGTCCAAAGCGACGACTTGTTGTCTTAAGCAATCCTATGAGAAAAGCAAAGCAGTTTTCTGCTCCAACTCTTCAATCAGTAGATATTGAATCAAAACAAGGTAACTAGAAATAGGTGTGGATTATGAAACTTAAAATTGTTGACAAGAACAATAAAGAAACAGGTCAAGTGACTTTACCTTCGCAATTTGTCGAACCAGTCAGACCTGACATTATTAAACGAGCTGTTCTTGCTATCCAATCTTCCCGTCGGCAAAAGTATGGTACGAGTCCTCGAGCTGGTCTCAGGCATTCTTCCTATCTTTCCAAACGTCGTCAGAAATACAAAGGAGTATATGGTGTAGGTCGTTCTCGAACTCCTCGTAAAGTTCTTAACAGAAATGGTACGAGATTCTATTTTGTAGGATCAACCGTTCCTCAAACAGTTGGTGGTCGTAGAGCTCACCCTCCAAAAGCTGAAAAGAACTGGTCTGTTAAGATTAACCGTAAAGAACGATTGAAGGCGATTCGTTCTGCACTTTCTGCAGTAGTCTCATCAGATATTGTTTCAAAAAGAGGACATCACCTCCCTTCAGCTTATCCTTTCGTCCTCGACGAATCATTCGAATCAGTTAATAAGACTAAAGATTTAGTCTCTGCTCTCAGCACTCTTGGTTTTGATAAAGAACTTCAACGTCTTGACTCTGTTTCCATAAGAGCTGGTCGTGGTAAGTCTAGAGGAAGACCTCATCAAACAAAGAAATCTTTGCTTTTTGTCGTTTCAAAGGATTGTCCTCTATTACGAGCTGCAAAGAATATTGCAGGGGTTGATGTAGTTCCCGTTTCCAGTTTAAATGCGGAATTATTAGCTCCAGGATCTCATCCTGGTAGAGTAACACTCTTTAGTGCTCCAGCAATAGAATTAATGTCAAAACAGCATTTGTTTGCTCTTGCTGGAAAAAATACAATACAATCCTAGGTGATTATGATGAATATTGTTCCTTTATCAACAGAAAAATCCATTCGACTTATGGAATCAGAGAATAAGTTAATATTCCAAGTTGATGTTAAGGCATCAAAAAATGAGATAAAAAAAGAAATCGAATCTCTTTTTGATGTAAAAGTGGATAAGGTTAATACTCTTATCAATTATGATGCAACAAAGCGAGCGATTGTCAAATTTTCAGATGAATCTCCAGCAGTCGATCTCGCAACAAAACTAGAATTGATGTAATGTCAATGATGATAATTCATGAAAGGTATTGAAAATGGGAAAGCGAATTACTGCTCAAAAACGTGGACGAGGATCCAAACGGTATACCTCGCCATCAAATCATTTCAAAGGCGATGTAAAAATTCCTTATGGTAAGGAAAGTGCTACTGTCCTTGACTTTATTCATTGTAGAGGTCATAGTGCACCACTCGCTCAAGTAGAATTTAACGACGGTTCTAAAGGAGTTATTATTGCTCTTGAAGGACTCCATGTTGGTCAAAAGATTGATATGTCGAGTTCGGCAGAAATTAAGAATGGGAACATTGTCAAACTTTCAGACATTCCAGAAGGCGTGTCTGTCTCTAATTTGGAAGGTATTCCTGGTGATGGTGGTCGATTCATCCGATCGTCTGGTGGTGTTGCAAAAGTATTATCCAAAACACCATCCAGTGTTGTTGTAGTATTTCCTTCCAGAAAGAAAAAATCATTTAATCCGAATTGTAGAGCTTGTATTGGTACGATCGCTGGTGGTGGACGTGTTGAAAAACCATTCCTGAAAGCAGGAAACAAACACTTCGCTATGAAAGCTCGTAACAAATACTGGCCAAGCGTTTCGGCAAACTCGATGAACGCTGTAGACCATCCATTTGGTAACAGTCGTAGTTCATTCAAAGCTAATTCAAGACCTGCTCCTCGTAATGCTCCTCCTGGAAGAAGGGTTGGTGCAATACGTCCTCGTAAGACAGGTAGATCTCGATCCCGGAGGTTGAACTAAATGGCATTAAAAGAATTTAAGTATCGTTCAAAAACTCTTGAAGAACTCAAGGAACTCAGCATAGATGAACTTGCTGAAATGCTTCCTTCCCGTGTTCGAAGAAAAATAAAAAGGGGTTTTTCAGATAATCACAAGAAATTATTGGATAAAATCCAGAAAAAAGACAACGTTAAAACCCACCTTCGAGATATGATCGTCTTGCCTTTTATGGTTGGAAAAACAGTTCATATTCATACAGGTAAATCATTTCAGCCAGTCACATTTACTGAAGAAATGATTGGACATTATTTCGGTGAGTTTGTATTGACTCGTAAAAAAGCAACTCATACTAACATTGGTGTTGCAACAAAACCAAAGAAGTAGGGAACATAAATGACATCGACAAAATACTCTTTCAAAAACTTTGACGATCACACTGCAAAAGCGTGTGGTAAGGATCTTCCGATTTCAACAAAAGCTTCAATCAACATTTGCTCTAAAATCAGGGGAATGACCGCTAAATCTGCTGTTGAATATTTACAATCAGTAGTTCAGAAAAAAAGTGTTGTTCCTTTCAGACGATTTACAGATGGTGTTGGTCATAGAAAAGGAAAAATAGGTCCGGGACGATATCCTGCTAAAGCAGCAACTCACATTGGTAAGTTAATAGCATCTGCTATTGCTAATGCTTCAGTTAAAGGCATGGATGATACTGGTTCTGCTTTGATTATAGAACATATCAACGCACACAAAGGCGCTGATCAACCACGTCAAGGTCGTCAGACAAGACGGAGTATGAAACGTACATCTGTTGAAGTTGTGCTTCGAGAAGATGAATCAAAACTTAAGAGAAAGAAATCAAAATCCTCTTCCAAAGCAAGTAATGCAACAAAAAGATCAGAAGGTAAATCATCAGAAAAACCTTCTCAAAAAAACGTTTCAAAAACAATCAGTTCAAAACAGTCAACCTCAACTTCATCGTCTGATAAAGAGGAACAATCCTCAAAAGAAAATGCTGTTGAAAATGATAAAAAAACTGATACTAAAAAAGATACAGTTGAATCAAAAAAGTCAAACAACACCGACAGTAAAACAGATACTAAAGAAAAAAAGACCACTAAAACAAAAGATTCAACTTCAGATTCATCAAAAAAATCCAATGAGGTTTCACAATGATTGAAAGAAAATTTATTGATCAGCATTTTAACGAATTCCGTATAAAATCATTTATTAAGGAATCGCTTAATCATGTTGGTTTGAGTGATGTGAAAGTTAAACGAACAAGTCTTGGTGAGAGAATCGTTATCTCTGCAACCAGACCCGGTCTTGTTGTTGGTCGTGGTGGTTCAAAAATTCAAGGTTTAACCAAGGAACTAAAAAACAAGTTTAATCTTGATAACCCCCAGATTGAAATTGAAGAGATCAAGAACCCTTTTGCTAACGCGGCTGTTGTTGCTGAAGGTATTATCAATCAACTCGAGCGATTTGGAACTCGTCGTTTCAAAAGTATTGGTCACAAATCTGTTGAAGGTATTATGAGAAATGGTGCTCTTGGAGCTGAAATTCTTATTTCAGGAAGAATCCCTTCTTCTCGAAGTAAAACCTGGCGATTTGTAGAAGGTTACATGAAAAAATGTGGCGATCTTGCTATAACTGGTGTTGACACTGCTATTGAGACTGCGAACTTAAACATTGGTTCTGTTGGTGTTCAAGTAAGAATAATGCCTGGCGACATTCATCTTCCGGACAATGTATCCTTTGATCGTGAAACTTCAGATGATGATAATCAAGAAACAGATGATAACGAGTCTGAAAGTGGTGATGTTAATTCTGAATCATCAAAAGATTCAGATGCTGATAAGAAAACATCTGCTTCAAAAAAAACATCTGCAAAAAAAGATTCGACTTCATCTAAAAAGTCAACTAAAAAATCAAGTGCAAAAAAAACCACCAAAAAGTCAACTAAAAAATCAACAAAGAAGTCAACAAAGAAGTCAACAAAAAAAGCTTCTAAAAAATCATCCTCTAAGAAGTCTTCTTCAACTGATGATGATAGTAGTGATAAAAAGTAAGGTGATCAAAAGTGAAATACAAAGAACTCAAGGATATGACTGCTGATCAAAGAGCTTCAAAATTAAAGGAGTCTCGACTTGAACTTGCAAAACTTCAAGCGCAAGTATCTGCGGGTACTCCACCTAAAAATCCTGGTAAAATAAAATTATTGAAAAAATTAATCGCTCGACTCAATTCATTCGAGCACGATTCATCGAGGAGGGATGTTAAGTAAAAATGGTTGAATATGATCCAATAACGGGTTTACCAAAAGAGCTTTCGGCATGGGATAACATTGCCAAAGAGGATCAAAAGATAACTGTGAAAATTATTCGAAAGAAATTTGGAAAAAAATACACTGTTGTTGAAGGTATTGATACAAGCGATTTGGATATTAAGACCATAGCAAAGAAACTTAAGAATAAATTTGCTTGTGGTGGTACTGCCAAAAAGAATGTTATCGAACTTCAAGGAGATCATCTTCGCGAAATTAAAGATGCTCTTGTTGAAATTGGTTTTTTACCTGAAACTATTCAACTCAAAAAATTAAGATAATTAATGGTTGATATCATTGGTGTCATACATTGGAAAAGAGTTGGTTGTTGTCAACGCCCAAAACAAATCCTTGGTCGGACAGACAGGAATCATCATTGATGAAACGAAATATTCGTTTGTAATCGAAAATGATGTCGGCTTCAAAAAAAGAATATTGAAAAAAAATTGTTTGTTTGAAATTGAAGGTGTTGCTGTTGATGGCACTCGCTTACTCAAACGCATTGAAGAACAAATAAAATCATGAGGAATTAAGATGAAATCAATTAGTGTTCGTGGAAAAACATTTGTCGGAACCGTGGTCAGCGATAAGATGAATAATACTGTTGTCGTTGAATGGATTAGAAGAGTTCCTGTTAAAAAATTTGAACGTTATGAAAAACGAAAATCGAGAGTTTCAGCTCATAATCCTGATAATATTGATGCAAAAGAAGGAGATATTGTTCGAATCAAAGAGACTCGACCTATTTCCAAGACCAAGAATTTTATTGTGTCTGAGATTGTAACAAAAGCAAATTGATACGTGATTTAAAATGAAAGCAGTAAAAGCAAATGTAACTGATGGGATCCAAGTAGGCACGTTAATGGAAACGTGTGACAACTCTGGTGCAAAAGTGATTAAAGTCACTGGTGTAAAAACAAAAAAAACCGTTAAGGGACGTATTCCTTCGGCAGGTGTTGGTGATATGGTTGTCGCTGCTGTCAAGAAAGGAAGGCCTGATATGAGAAAGTCTGTTGTATTTGCGATTATTGTAAGACAGAGAAAAGAATATCGAAGACCTGATGGTACGCGAGTCTCTTTTGAAGATAACTCCGCTGTTGTCCTTAAGGATGAGAAAGGTAATCCAAAAGGTACTATCTTTAAAGGTCCTATTGCAAAAGAAGTTGCTGGCAGATGGCCAGCGGTAGCAAAAATTGCTACTAGTATAATTTAAGCAGGTTGAAACTATGACATCAACATACTCAAATAAATGGAAATCAAGTTCGAATCCTAGAAAACAAAAAAAGTTTTCTTTTAACGCTCCTCATCATAAAAAAAGCAAGATGCTTCGAGCTCCACTCTCCAAAGAACTTCAAAAAAAGTATAACACAAGATCTGTTCGAGTTCGTAAAGGAGATAAAGTTATTGTGAAACGAGGACAGTTCAAAGACAAATCCGGTGCTGTTTCAAAAGCAGATATGGCTGGTGGAAAATTGTTTATTGATGGCGTTGATTTTACCAAAAAGGATGGTTCAAAAGTTCCTTATCCTATCAACCCATCTAATGTTAGTATAACAACCTTATATTCAGATGATGCTCGACGTTTCAAAAGAGCTAAATCAACTACTACAACAAAAAGCGAGGAATAAAAATGGTACGAAATCATCTTAAACGTTTATCAAGTCCAAATTCATGGCCTCTTCCAAAAAAGACATTAACATTCGTTGCGCGGTCTCATCCTGGTGGTCACAAAAAAGATATGCAGATCCCTTTGGTCGTTGCACTAAGAGATATGATTGGTGTTGTGGAAAATAAAAAGCAAGCTAACATTCTTTTGAAAGAAAAAGATTGTCTTGTTGATCAAAAAACAGCACATGACATTAGACGTCCTGTTGGTTTTATGGATGTTATCTCTCTTAAAAAATCAAAAGAAGATTATAGAATTTTACTCAATGATAAAAAGAAATTATCTGCAGTAAAAATTTCGCAAGCTGAATCAAAAAAGAAAGTACTTCGAATTATCAATAAAACAACGTTGAAAGGTAGTATTACTCAGCTAAACACTTCTGATGGAAGATGTGTTCGGGTTGATGATACTTCGAAATACTCTGTTGGTGATTCTATTGTTATTTCAATTCCTGACCAAAAAATAATTTCCTTGATTCGTCTAGAAAAAGGAGCTACCGTCTTATTGATGGGTGGTAGTCACGCGGGTGAAATAGGAATTGTTGAACATATCGAATCAGCTGTTATTCGAGTAAAAACAAAAGATCAATCTTTCATGACAAAAAAAGAATATGCTATTGTTGTTGGGAAAGATAAACCAGTCATTACATTAAATTAAGGGTTTTTAAAATGAATACGATGAGAAAAATAAAAATTGATAAGCTAACGCTTAACATTGGTGCTGGAAAAGATACCAAGGTTTTAGAGCGTGGTTCATTATTATTAAAACACATCACTGGTATTGAACCTATCAAGACAAGAACCAATCGTCGGATTGCGGGTTGGGGTTTACGTCCAGGATTACCAATTGGTGTTAAGATAACAATTCGGGATCAAGATATGATTAAGGATTTAGTTACTCGTTTTGTTGCTGCTAAAGAAAAAAAACTCAAGAACTCTTGGTTTGACGAGAATGGAAATATTTCGTTTGGTATTCTTGAATACGTTGATGTTCCTGGTATAAAATATAATACTGATATTGGTATGTTAGGATTTCAAGTTTCACTCACCCTTTCAAGGCCTGGTTTTAGGGTAAAACGTCGTAAAATAAGAAAATCAAATATTGGTAAAAATCATAGAATCTCCCGTCAAGATGCAATTCAATTCATGGAAGATTCATTCGGTGTTAACGTGGAGGATAGAAAATGACAACATCAGATCATACTAAAGTATTACAACAAATCAGAAAAAAGCCTGGTAAGTATCAAAAATACTTAAAGCACAACACTCCTCGAGATAGATCTTTCGGTCAAAACACTAAAAAATGTCGGATTTGTGGACGAACTGGAGGACACATAAGCAAGTACGGGCTTAATATGTGCAGGCAGTGTTTTAGAGACAATGCTCTTGATCTAAAATTCAAGAAATTCAATTGAGGTTTTCATAAAATGGCACAAAATGATATATTAGCAAGCGTCCTTTCAGCTATTAACAATGCTGTGAAAGTAGGAAAAACCAGTATTACTACACGAGTTCATTCTCGTTCAATACATGACGTTCTTTCCTTGATGAAAGATAATGGTTACATAGGAGATATAGTGACTGTTGAGGATTCAAAGGGAGATTATTTTAAGATTACGCTTATTGGTCAAATAAACCAATGTGGTGTTATTAAACCGCGGTTCGCTGTAAAGCTTGATGATTTCGAAAAATTCGAAAAACGATATCTTCCTGCAAAAGATTTCGGAATTATTATTGTTTCGACAAATCAAGGTCTGATGACCCACATGTCTGCTAAGGAAAAGAATCTTGGCGGTCGGTTAATTAGTTATTGTTATTAATTATATGTGATGAAAAATGGTTGTAAAAAAAATTCAAGAATATATTCCTCTACCAGAAGGTATCACTACCAGTTGTGAAGATGCTGTCTTAACTGTTAAAGGTGAAAAAGGAGAAATTTCAAGACGGTTTTTTCATCCTAAAGTGCAAATTACTGTATCAAAGGATGATGATTCAGATTGTGTTGAACTATCTTCAGCTAAAGATTCGCTTCGTGAAAAAAAGATTGTTCGAACCTTTCGAGCTCATATCAGAAATATGTTTACTGGCGTGACTGAAGGTCATGAATACCAATTAAAAGTTTGTTCGGGTCATTTTCCAATGACTGTTTCGGCGAAAAATAATACTTTGGAAGTAAAGAATCTTTTTGGAGAATCAGTTCCTAGAAAACAATCTTTTGACAAGGATGTTTCAGTATCTGTTGATGGCGAAATAATCACTGTTACTGGTATCGATAAGGAGCTCGTTTCCCAAACAGCGGCTTCTTTTGAGAGATTAACTAAACGATCTGGTTTTGATCGTAAGGTCTTTCAAGATGGTATTTATATTATTAAAAAAGACGATAAATTAATGTAGATGGTGTGAAACTCATGAAAGAACAACTCAAATTAAGAAGATCTCTAAAAGCAAGAAAACCTTCTTTTAGAAGACACGATTCACATAAAAAAGACAGGGTTTCTTCATCGTGGAGACGACCAAAAGGACGTCAAAACAAATGTCGACTCCATAAGAAAGGTTATGTCAAAGCCATTTCATCAGGTTATGGATCTCCAAAATCGGTGAAAGGATTGTCTCGTGAAGGATTAGTTCAATGTGTTATCAAGAATGTTTCAGAATTATCTTCTCTTGATCCTAAAAAACATGGTATTATTGTGTCTGGTAAGATTGGGGATCGTAAACGAGAGTCGATTGTTAATTCAGCTTCAAAAGAAGGATTTATGTTATTGAATATTAATAGTGAATCATTCGCTAAACAATTATCAAAAAAGCTAAAATCTAAATCTCAAAAGAGAAGTGAAGTCTTGAAGAGACGTTCTGCTAAGAAAAAGAAAAGCAAATCTTCAAAAAAATCATCTGAAGATTCAAAACAATCAACTGAATCTGATTCAAGTAAAGAGAAAAAATCCTCTTCAACAAAGAGCGTTCAACCTTCATCATCAACCGAGAAGAAATCTTCTAAATCAACTTCTTCTGATGTGAAAAAAACTGATTCAGATTCCTCTAAAAAAACATCTAGTGGTGATCAAAAGTGAAACTTACCGTTCAAAAGAGATTGGCTTCAAATGTTTTGAAGTGCTCTCAAAAAAGAGTTCATTTCCAACCAGATAGGATTAATGATATTAAAGAAGCTATCACTAAAGCAGACATAAAATCGCTAGTAGCAGATGGTGTTATTTCAAAAGTTCCTATTAAAGGAGTTTCAAGAGTAAGAGCTAATAAACGTCTTGAACAGCGAAGAAAAGGACTTCAACGAGGTCCTGGAAAGAAAAAAGGTAAAAAAACCGCTCTCTCACCTCGTAAAAAATTATGGGTAAGAGGTGTTCGTGCACAACGAAAATATTTATTTTACCTTCGTGAAAAAGATGTTATCGATAAACCAACATTTAAACAACTTTATGCTAAGAGCAAAGGTGGTTTCTTCAGAAGTCGCCGTCACATAAAGATTTACATTAATGAAAATGAATTAATTAAGAAAAAGGAGTAAGAAAATGGCTAAACACGCAACAGTAAAATATCGTCGAAAAAGAGAAGGTCGAACGTACTATAAACGAAGATTGGGCCTTTTGAAAAGCGGGAAACCTCGTTTGGTAATCAGACGAACTAATTCAGGCGTTATTGTCCAAATCGCATCCTATCATCCTGATGGGGATAAGATTATGACAACGTTTCACTCTAGAAATATCTCCTCTTATGGCTGGAAATATTCCACTAAATCAATTCCTGCTTGTTATTTGGCAGGCATGGTTGTCGGCGCATCAATAAAAAATTCAGTATCTGAGTTAGTTCCTGATATTGGTCTTCAGTCATCAGCTTCTGGTACAAGATTATATGCCGTTATTAAAGGTGTTATTGATGCAGGGGTCAAGGTGGATTGTTCGCCATCAGCATTTCCTGATGACAAACGTATCAAAGGAGAACATCTCGCTGATAATAAAGAGTTCATATCTAGCATGGCAACAGGCTATAAGAAGAAAGGATTGTCCGTCGAAGAAATTCCTTCGACTGTTGAGACTATCAAGAAAAAAATCCTTTCAATGTAATGGTGATTAATAATGACTTCAAAACAAAAAAATTCACGGGGAAAATCAGCTCCCTCTAAAAGTATCTCCACCGATGTTGATTCTTGGAAACCTAGAACTGCAGTTGGTCGACAAGTTAAATCTGGCGAGATTAAAAATATTGACGAGATTTTATTAAAAGGTTTAAAGATTCTCGAGCAAGAGATTGTTGATTCTCTTCTTACACTTGATTCAGAATTATTGCTTATTGGTCAAGCTAAAGGTAAGTTTGGTGGTGGGCAACGTAGAGTATTCCGTCAAACTCAAAAGAAGACTAGAGAAGGTAATAAACCAAAATTTGCAACATATGCTGTTGTTGGTGATCGAAATGGTCACGTTGGTGTTGGTTATGGAAAATCCAAAGAAACACTTCCTGCTCGTGAAAAAGCGATCAAGCAAGCAAAATTGAATGTTATTTGTGTTCGTCGTGGAACGGGTTCTTGGGAAGATGTGAGCGAAGAACCTCATTCGGTTCCATTTGCAGTAACTGGATCTTGCGGTTCTTACACTATAAAACTAATGCCTGCTCCAAAAGGTAAAGGTCTTGTTTGTGATAAAGAAGTTGCTAAAATTTTAGATCTTGCAGGTATTAAAAACTGTTGGGCTAAAAGTTTCGGTCAAAAGAAAAATAAGATTAATGTCATTAAAGCTACTATTTCCGCTTTGAAAAAATTATCTTCTTCTCGAGTTCAAGCAAGACATGTCAAGAACTTATCTATTGTTGAAGGTTCATTTGATTCGAAAAAAAATGTTTCTGCTCTTGAGTCAGATACACCTTCTGAGGTGAAAGAAAATGAGTAAAGTAGCAATTATTTTGATTCGGGGTTTGGATTCATTAAGTTCCAGAGTAAAAACAACTCTTGAAACTCTTAATATGAACAAGAAGCACTCTTGTGTTATTGTTGACGATTCTCATTCATTGCGAGGTAAGCTTCGTATTCTTCAGAACACCGTAACGTTCGGCGATGTTTCTGATGAAACGATAGAACTTCTTAAAAAAAATGCTCGTTCACACAAGAGTAAAAAAAATGTTTTCTTCCTTGCTCCTCCTAAAGGAGGATTTGAACGTAAAGGAATAAAATCTTCATTTAATTCAGGCGGTGCTCTTGGTGATAGAGGATCCGCTATTAATGATTTGATTAAAAAAATGATGTAATACTTGAGGTATGAAAATGACAACTAATCATAGAAAAAAAAGCAGTCGAAGAAGAGGTTCTTGGACTTCAGGTCATGGCGAGAAAAAGAAACGACGAGGCGCGGGTCATCGTGGTGGTCGTGGTCGTGCAGGTTCAGGAAAACGTGGTGATGCTAAAAAACCATCGTATTGGAAGAAAAAACGTTTTTTCGGAAAATTTGGTTTTGTAAATCCAAACGCTAAACATGTTAAGGCTGTTACTATTTCACAACTTGAAAGAGATTGTTCTGCTCTTGTGCAAAAAGGTATTGCTTCTAAAAAAGGAAGTACCATCACACTAGATCTTTCTTCAATTGGCGTTTCAAAATTACTTGCTACAGGAACACCAACGTCTTCATTTGCGTTATCCGTTTCGAAAGCTAGTCCTCGTGCAGTTAGTAAGATTGAGAAAGCAGGTGGTTCTGTGACTATTCTTGCTGAAAAAAACGATACTGTTAAAAAAGAGTAGTTTTTCAAAAATACTAATAGTGTGTGATCTTCATGAGTTTATATAAACAATTATTGGGTTATATTCCTGAAGTTAAAGGTCCAAAAGAAAGGAATTTGGCTTTTAAGAAAAAGTTGATTTGGACTGGTATCGTATTAGTATTATTTTTTCTTTTACGCGCCATTCCTCTCTTTGGCCTTGATGAAACTATCTTTGACTTTGAATTTATGTCAGTGGTGTTGGGAGCTAGTTTTGGTTCTATTATTACATTAGGTATTGGTCCTATTGTAACTGCATCTATTGTCTTGCAACTTCTTAAAGGTTCGGGAATGCTTTCCATTGATACTACAACCTCTGAAGGAAAAGCTCTTTTTCAAGGAACTCAAAAATTGTTAACTTACGCTTTTATTATCGTTGAAGCGATAATATATGTTTTTATGGGTGGTTTAACTTCTCTTCCTGCAATCTCGGACTGGGTTCTTATACTGCAGATAATAATAGGTGGTATTATCATTGTGTTCATGGATGATATAATCAATAAATGGGGCTTTGGTAGTGGCGTATCTTTATTTATTGCAGCAGGGGTTTCTCAGCAGATTTTTATTCGTCTCTTTAGTTTTTTACATCCTCAAGATAATCCTGATGCATATGTTGGTGCGTTATGGGAGTTTTTTAGATCTATTTCAATGGGTAATCTTGCCGACGCAGGTATTTCTTTAGGTGCTATTGTTGCAACACTCGTCGTTTTTGCAGTGGTTGTTTATGCTCAGTCGATGAAAGTAGAAATTCCTCTTTCTTTTGGTAGGATTCGAGGTCATGGTATTCGTTGGCCTTTAAATTTTATTTATACAAGTGTAATTCCTGTTATTTTGGTATCTGCTATTGTTGCTAACATTCGCCTATTTGGTAATTTGCTCGCCAACAATGGTCACGATGGATTAATGGGTATCGTGCCTTATCTTTCAAATACTAATCTCCTTGAAAACATCATAAAATATGGTTTGTTTGATGTTCCTTCACAAATTTATATTCAAAGTGTTACATACATTCTCTTTTTTATAGCAATGGCAACATTGTTTAGTTGGTTTTGGATGCAAACAGCAGGACTTGATCCTCGAAGCCAAGCTAAACAAATGATGTCTTCAGGATTACAAATTCCTGGTTTTAGAAAAGACGTTCGTGTGTTAGAACGATTACTTAAGAAATATATTTATCCTCTTACGATCATGGGTGGTATTTTTATTGGTTTGTTAGCTGCACTTGCAGATATGACTGGTGCTTTTGGAAGTGGAACTGGTTTGCTTCTAACAGTAATGATCATTTACAAGCTCTATGAAGATATTGCAAAACAACACATGGAAGATATGAACCCTATGATGAGAAAATTCATGGGTCGATAGGTGTTATAATTTATGGTATATTCGTCAACGTTTTTTGATCCGGTTCTCAATCCTCTTCTTCACACGCTAGGCCCGTTATGGTCTATGATTATTGTGAGCTTGTTTGTAGCTTTACTTACTACTGTCATCTATAAATATGCTACTAATCAGGAGAAGATGAAATCTTTAAAATCTTCTATGAAACGTTATCGAAAAAAGATTTCTTCTGCTAAAGATGATAAAGATAAGGCGATGAAGCTTCAAAAACAAATGATGAAGCTTAATGGAGAGTATATGCGCCACTCCTTTAGATCAATGATTTTCACTATTGTGCCTGTCATGTTGTTTTTAGGGTGGTTTGCAGCTCATTTCGCTTTTGTTCCTATTCTTCCAGGAGATACATTTAATATTACTGCAGAAGTTAATGAGGATGTTTCTGGTTCGCTAGAACTTAGAGTTCCCGACAATGTTTCTGTTAGTGATAATCTCACTAAACAAATCACTAATGATTCTGTAGTTTGGACTGGTGTTTCAGGTGAAAAAGGCGAATATGATTTTAGCATATATCATAATGTTTCTTCTACTGAGGAGTTTTTCCCTGTTTTGATAACTTCTAAACAATTATACGCTCCTCCATTCAATTCTTTTGAGGAAGACTCTGCGGTGTTCTCTTCAATTAAAATCGGGATGGATAAGCTTCTTGTCTTCAAAGAGGTTCCTCTTCTTGGTTCTTTACCTTTGATTAAAAAAGCTGGTTGGCTTGGCGCATATATATTATTTTCTATCCTATTTTCCACGTTGTTTAGAAAGTGGTTTGGTGTTGCGTAAATACACTATGGTGACTCCTTTTTATTTTCGTTTTATTATAATTTATGTTTAATAACTTGTTGCTTTACAACGAGCATTCACTTATATTATTATTTCAATTACTTGTTCTATGAAGTTCTCATGTGTTGTCCTGTCTTATTGTGTTGTGTTTGATGCTATTAAGTGGTTCATGTCATTTGAAGAAGGTCTTGTTTTAGAATATGTTGTTGTATAGTTTTGTTGTTTTTATACTTGTACTGTTTTTTTCTTTTTTTTATATGCTTTAGAGTTGCAGTGTCCTGCCAGTTGTTCTAGAAAAAATTGTGTGGTTGTTGTTTAGATGAACTTATATGTTGTTTCTGGCTTTGTTATAGGGTGGAGGGTTGTTGTTCCATTGATAGTTATTCGTTGAAGTTGTTGTTTATCTTCTAATTCTTGCACATATCTGTAAAATGTTGCTTTAGAACAGTATTGTTTAGTGTCAACAATAGTTTTTTTCAACTCGAGAGGAGTGGTGTTTTGTTGGTTGATATGTTGAAGTATTGTCTCTTGAATAATCTGTTTTCGATTCTTATTTATTTTTTTAAGTGCTTCACGTTCTAGTGCTTTCATTCCTTTAAATGCTGTTTTTTCATCACTAGATGTTTTTTTAGAATTGTCTTTGTTATTTTTATTGTCTGAATCAGGAATTTCATTGGTTGTTTTGCTTTCACTTGTTGTTTCTACTTCAATCTCTTCAACAGGTGTGGTGTTTAATTGTTTTTCTTTGGTGGTGTATTGCTTTAATTCTTTTTTTACAGTTTTTAGTTCTTTTTTAACATTGTGTAATTCTTTTCGAAGTTCATTAATGGTTGATTCTTGTTCGAAGAAGTTTCTCATGTGGTTTGGTAAGTGGTTTGTTTTTTTAAATATTGTTTTTTTAATGGTTTTTTTTGAGACTGAGACTGTTTTGAGACTGTTTTGAGACTGAAAATAAGCTATTTATTTATAAATTGAGATTGAAATTTGTTGTTTTCCACAGGAAATAAAGGGGTGTCTGTTTTTTTCAAGTATTGTTGTTGAGACTGGCTTTTTTTGAGACTGAGACTGTTTTGAGACTGTCTTGGGTTCGAATTCTTGATATGATGGATTATTTTTTTTTCGAATTATCCACTGGACATATACAGAAAATGTTTTTAAAGAAGATGATATTTAACAGTAACATCCCTCCCTCAACATTGAGTGAAATAAGAAGGGAAACCAAGGAGGTATAAACAATGAGTTCTGTAGATGTAGATAAAAATAGCCCTGAAAAAAAATTTAGGGCAGGACCTGTAACTGCAACAATTTGGGTTAACGAGGTTAAGACAAAAGAAGGTGAATCGCGTTCGTTTAGAACAATTTCACTAGAACGATCTTATAAAGATAAAGAAGGTAATTGGAATAACACATCATCATTACGCGTTAATGATCTTCCAAGAGCCACTCTCGTGTTGAATAAGGCGTTTGAGTACATTAACATAAAAGAAGAAGATTCTTCCATTGCTGAGGAGAAGTGATACTTGTGACTGAAAAAAAGACAATCAATGACTTACCTGGTGTAGGTTCTGCTACTGCTGAAAAACTTTCAGCTGCTGGTTTTGATACTTTAATGGCTCTTGCAGTTGCCACACCTGGAGAATTATCTGATGCATCGGGTGTTACTGAAGCTGCTGCTAGAAAGATGATACAATCTGCACGATCCGAAATGGATATGGGGTTTCAGTCCGGTGATGATCTTCTTGAGAAACGGTCAAAAGTACTGAAAATTCCTGTTGGAAGTTCTAATTTTGATTCGATGCTTGGCGGTGGATTTGAAACAGGAGCCATAACAGAATGTTTTGGCCAGTATGGTAGCTCGAAGACACAAATAGCTCATGCTCTTTGCGTGAGTTGTCAAGTGGATGATCCTGAAGCGATAGCTGTTTATATTGACACTGAGAATACCTTTCGTCCAGAACGTATACAGCAAATGGCTTCTGGTTTTGGATTAGATCCGTCTCAAGCTCTTAAAAATGTTAAAGTTGCAAGAGCGTTTAATTCGGACCATCAGATGTTGTTAGCTGAAAAGGTCGAAGATATTGTTAAAGAAGGATCGAAAGTTCGTGTTGTCGTTGTTGATTCATTAACAGCTCACTTTAGAGCAGAATTTGTGGGTAGAGGCACTCTTGCAAATCGTCAGCAAAAACTCAATAAACACATGCACGTCCTTGCTAAAGTGGCTGATTTACACAACATATGTGTGTATGTCACTAATCAAGTGATGGCAAAACCAGACACTTTCTTTGGTGATCCGACTGAAGCTATCGGTGGTAATGTTGTGGCTCACAATAGCACCTTCCGAATTTATCTTCGACGTGGTAAGAAAGGAACGAGAGTTGCAAAGCTTGTTGACAGTCCTAATTTGCCTGATTCGGAATGCGTATATGAAGTGACTGAAGCAGGACTTAAGGACGCCTGATTCTTTTTTTCTTTTTTTTCTCGTTACATTTTTATAGTGTTGGTGTTTTGTACTTATTGTCATGATTATTTTAAAGAAGAATTTTCGTCACAAGAAAGTCTCCTTAAAAATAACTTCTCCAGATGATTTATGGTATCTTTCTGAATTAATAGATACTGAGGATATTGTCACTTCAAAAACAGAGAGGAAAATAAAAATAGGTGATTCTTCTAAAGAAAATGTTCGTATTGTTCGAAAAACAGTGACTCTTTCACTTTCGATAAAAGATATTTCCCTTTCAGAATATGGTGATGTATTGCGCTTAAAAGGTACTGTCTTAACTGGTATGGATGATATTCCTTCCGGTTCATATCATTCATTAAATATCGCTATAGATTCAACCCTTACTCTTCAAAAAACTGCTTGGCCTTCATTTTTAAGAGATCGTCTTGATGAAGCCGTTAATAATAGTGGTCAAAGCGTTTTATTTGTGTTATTTGATCGTGAAAAAGCATTGTTTTCTCATGTTCGTCAATCAGGTATTTATCATTTATCCGAACAAAAAACTGGTTTTTCTGGCAAACAATATTCTTCTCCCGACGTGTCTTCGTTGTATGATGAGATTGTTAAGACTGCGTCTGATTATGTTGCTTCAAAAGAGCCTTCTGCATTAGTTGTTGCATCTCCTGATTTTTGGAAGCCATATCTCAAAAAAGCATTTGATAAAGCTTCTTTCAAGCAAAAGCCTGTTTTTGTAACTTTATCAACTGTTGATAAGTCGATGGTTACTCGTTTACTTTCTCGTCCCGAATTATCTTCTATTCTTCAATCGCAACGAATTTCTCAAGAACAATCCTTTGCCGATACTGCCCTGGAATATTTGAATAAAAATCAATTAGCGTATGGTTTTGATGAAGTGTTGCAATCTGCTCAAAGCGGTGCCATTTCTCATTTGGGTGTCACTGACACGTTCATATATTCTTCAAGACAAAAAGGAACATATTCTTCTTTGCGAAATTTGCTTTCTCTTGTTGATGCGTCCAGGGGGAAAATAACTGTTATCAAAAGTTCTGCTGTCAAAAAAGTTGTTGATGGTCTTGGGGGTGTTGTTGGGGTGTTGCGTTGGAAAACACAGTGATATTTGAAGATGAGTTAATCTCTGCTATCAAGAAAAAACGAGAATTATCTTCTCTTGATGATTCTTTTGTGAGTTATGTTCTTCGTGAAAAGGTAAAACCATCACTTTTTCCTCCGCCTAAAAAATACTCTTCATTCAAACAATTTTCTCGTAGCTCATCATATAAAGAAATAATTTCTCAAGCAAGATCTTATTTGAGGGTTGTTTTTGGCGTTTTCGCATCGAAAAGTCTTGGCGAGTTATTTTCAAATACTACTTCTTTCACTTCTGAAATGATCGATTCTCTCCTTAATGAGCATAAGTCAACACATGAACGATTACCTTATTATACTCGGTTATATCGTGAGATTCATGATTTTTGTCTCGAGAATAATCTTAGGTCCTATTCTTTAGTTGATATTTGTTGTGGTTGGAATCCTTTTGCAATATCTTATTTTCCACAAATACCCACTTCTTATACTGCCACCGATTTGTCCTCAAAAGATATGGCCTGCATAGATTATTTTTTCAAAAAAGAACATATTAACGGATCCGCATTTGGCGCTGATGTTCTTTCTTCCTCTTTCGCTTCTTGGCTTTCATCCAAAAAATTTGATGTTTGTTTATTATTTAAAGCCCTTGACTCTCTCGAGTATTCCTCACGAAACGCATCTAAGAGTATACTTTCACTACTTTCTTCTCGGGCCAATATTGTAATAGTGAGCTTTTCAACTGTTTCAATTGGTGGAAAGAAATCCATCGATACAAAGAAGCGCTCTTGGTTTGAATGGTGGTGCAAGGATAATGGTTGGACGTATGAGGTAAGATCTCTTCCGAATGAATTATTCTATTTTTGTTTAACTCCTCGTGACTAGTCTAACGCGCAGATATTTTCCGCTCTTTTGTCTTTTTTCCCACTGTACTACTCTTCCTTTTACAATCTGAGACTGTTAATTCTTATCTTTTTTCATCATAAGCAGTATATGTTTATCTAATACTCATTCATAACATCATTTTGTAACTATTGCTTGTCAGTTAAAAACAGTAACATATAAATAGTAGTTATTCTACATCAATTATGAAAAAAGGGTGAGAGGTTCCTTTTTCGGAGGGTTAATTAATGATTGTTAAAGAAGAATTTTTAAGTAAATTACGACGTTATTTTTCGCTTAATTTATATGAGGCGAAAGTATGGACTGCTCTATTATCTCGTGGTGTAAGTACTGCCGGAGAATTGTCCGATATTGCTAATGTTCCACGATCTCGAAGCTATGATGTTCTAGAATCTCTTGAAAAAAAAGGTTTTGTAGTTACAAAAATTGGCAAGCCAATTAAATACATTGCAGTTCCGCCAAAAGAAGTTCTTGAACGTGTTAAGAAAAATCTTCAATCTTCAACCAATGAACATGTTCAACGATTGGATGGTTTGAAAGGTTCCGATCTTATTGGCGAGCTTAATTCTCTTCATACTCAAGGTGTTGAGTTGGTAGAACCTACTGATCTTTCTGGATCGTTACGTGGCCGTATCAACTTATACAACCATATTGAATTTACTATTCGAAACGCTGAAGAGTCCGTTACGTTAATGACTACAACACAAGGTCTCATTCGTAAAGTTGAAGGTCTTAAACCATTATTTGAGGAACTCTCTAAACGTGGTGTTAAAATAAGAATTGCAGCTCCATTAACATCTGATGAAGCATTAGAAGCTGCTGATGAAGTTAAAGAGTTTGCAGAAGTGAGAAATGTTGATCATATCAAAGCACGATTTATAATTGTGGATGGTGCTGAAGTTATTTTCATGGTTATGCATGATGGTGACGTCCACCCAACATATGATGTTGGTATATGGGTAAATACACCCTTTTTCTCTTCAGCTCTCGAACAATTATTTGATTTAGCTTGGGATAATCTTGATCCTGCACTAGCTCCAAAGCAATCAAAAAAAAGTGGTAAGAAGAAATGAACATCTTATCTTTTTTTTATTTTTTTTATCAATTATTATTCTTGTCAATGGAACAACCTAGTTCTTTGTTAATATCGACCTATGAGGTTTTACACTTATGAAGCAAAACAATACTTCACAACCAACCGAAGCACCTGTTGAAGAAGGTGGCATTTACACAGGGAGCATCGAATCAGTCGGTGCTAAAGGAGACGGCATCCTTCGTATAAAAGGATTTGTAGTTTTTGTTCCTGGAGTTCAACAAGGAGATTTTGTAAAAGTCAAAGTTGTAAAATTACTTCCAAAGGTTTCTTTTGGCGAACTAGTTGAAAAAGTTGAACCTCCAAAACCTTCTTCTAGAAAAAAATCAAAAGAAGAACCTGATGAACCTGATGAATATGATGAAATGTTGACAACAGAAGGTGATTCTGAAGACTTTGGAGAAGAGTAATGTATTCTTTTTCTTTTTTTCTTTTTCTTATTTTTTTGTATATATCAACAGAAATCTTTATAAACAATGTATTGTTCTTATCATTTTATAACCTTAATCGGTGGCTAAAGGAAATTCCTTGCAAGCGATTGCTTGTTATTGTCCTTTCCGATTATATTCCTTTTGAGGAATAAAGCACGGGTGATAAAAGTGCTCGATTTGCGTCGATTATCTTTTTTCTCCCACTTATATAAACTGGTGATAGAATGAGTGATGAATTATTAATACCTAATGAGGATTATTTAAAATCCGGAATCCATATCGGAACAAAGTTTCGAACTAAATATATGGAGAACTTTATTTATAAAACGAGAAATGATGGTCTTTCTGTTCTTAACATTACAGAGATCGATTCTCGAATTAGAATGGCTGCTCAGTTTTTATCTCAATATGATCCTGAGGATATTCTTATTGTCTCTCGGCGTGAAAATGGTTGGAGACCTGTTAAGCTTTTTGCTAAAGCAACGGGTGTCAATTTTTTTGCTGGACGATATCCGCCTGGAGTACTGACCAATCCAGAACTTAAAAATTTTATCGAAGCTAAAGTCATGTTAGTTACTGACGCGGGTCCTGATAAGAATGCTATTCAAGATGCTCTAAAAGTTGGTATTCCGATCATGGGTTTGTGTGATACGAACAACCAAGTTAATAATCTTGATGTTATTATTCCTTGTAATAATAAAGGAAAGAAAAGTTTGGGTCTTATTTTTTGGTTGTTGGCAAAACTTTATCTTGAGTATAAAGGTCTTAAGAATAAGAATCAAGCTTTTGAGTATTCATTAGATCAGTTTACTGAAGAATAATTATTTTATTTTTTTTCTTTTTTATTATTTTTTCCTTTATATTCTTCAATCCCCAGATCTGTGATTTTGAATTCCATTTCTTTGTTTTCTTCTATGGATCGGTGCTTTCGGATAATGGCTTTTCGAATCCCATTTTCTTGTTTTTGAAGTTCGATAAGACATTTGCTTTGATATTTTAATAAATCACCACCAACGATGTTTATTTTTCCTTTTTCTTCAAAATCGTTATAGACTTGGTTTGTGATAATTACTGGAAGATCATTTTTTCTTGCGATTTCTGTCAATAATGCTAGTTGGATTCCTAGTTCTTTATTCACTTGATATATGTTTTTTGTTTGTCCCATTTCAAGACGATATAACATAGCTATAGAATCAATAATGATTGCTCCTGTTTTTGAATGATCCATTGTTCTGAGCTTTTCAAAAGCTTTTTTTTGCTCTTGGAATGTTGTTGGGTGTAAGAGCAGAATTTGTTGTAGTGATTGTTTATAATCATCACTTATTTGTCGGTATCTTGAAAGCGAGAATGATCCTTCGGTGTCGATATAAAGTGTTTTTTTTGTTTTTTGTTCTTCGGCCATGATAAGACAAATATTTGTCTTACCACTGCCTGCAGGCCCATAGATAGTGCTAATAACTCCTTTTTCAAATCCTCCTTCTAACAACCAGTCAAAAGCATCCGATCCACTGCTTACTTTTGTGTCTGTTAAAGGTGTCTGTTTTGGTTTCATCATATTCTCATGCGTTTTTATGCAAGCTCCATAATCCTTCTTCAAGCGAATCCTTATCAGTTATGAAATTATGTGTTTTTGGGCATACATGCCAATAAGTGTTTTCTTTCACATTAACAAAAAGTATTGTTAGTTTTGGGTGTTTGCTAAATGTATCCCAATTATCTATTAGTGTTTGAACATTTTTTTTAGTGTTTAAAGTAACTATGGTTTCTTTTCCGTCAGTATTCCGGACTGTTGTGGTTTGTTCAAGGTCTGTTGAAATAGTGTACCTTGTAGTTTGCTTTTTGGTTTGCACCACGATATGGTCTTTTTTGACCTCGATATTCTTAATTGCCTTTTTCATACAATCTTTGAATTTGATATGATTGTGTGTCCATTCAATTAATTTCATGGTTTTTCATCCTTTTATACGCTTGTTTTATTATGTATGGTAGTATTATGCTAATTCCTAGTAACATTCCTAATACATAAGGGTTGTGGTGTGCAGTCCCTTGAATTAAATTTAGTGAACCTCCCATGTGTTTTGTGAGTACTGTTCCTGATAGTAATGCGCTAATAGGTAATACTAACACAATAAGAACGTGATGGTGCCCTTGTAATTGTTCAACATCTTTAATCAGAATCGTCAAGAGTATTCCTATTAGTAAACCTGTAATTATGGTAACAACTATTGCTCCTTCTGTTTTCATCAATGAAATGATTGGTAATATGACATAACTAATTCCTATTGTAAAACCTGCTGTGATAATAAGTAACATCCAGTAGATTGCTTTTTCAAGATGTTTCATGTGTTTGTGCTTGTTTTGCTCGGCATCATTAAGAATTGTTTTTGCATGGGCTATCTCTTCTTCACTCCAGCCTTTATCCTGGTATTTTTCTAGATCTATAGTCATTACAGTCGTACTTGTGTTGTTCACACTTAAAAATATTTCTTTTAAGTGTGGTTTTTAACAGTTTATTTAGAAAAAGTCGTGCGCTTATTCAAGATTCATCTTCTTCAATTTCAAGTTGTTCGGATGTGATGAGTGCCACTGTTCGTAAAGAATCTCCCTGTGTTAATCTCATCAATCGAACCCCTTTAGTATTTCGCCCGATAGTGCTGATATCTTTAGTATTCATTCGTATAACAATCCCTTGAGTTGATATCATAAGTGCTTGTTCTCCACCGTGAATGGCTTTTATTGTAGCTACAGTTCCATTTCTAGAGTCACAAATAATATTTCGCACTCCTTTTCCTCCACGATTGATTTTTCTGTATTCTTCAAGTTTGGTTTTCTTTCCATAACCATTTTCAGTCACTGTTAATATCTCTGTGTTTGCGGTTGCTTTTATTGCTCCAATAACTTCATCGTTCTCACTTAAGGTTATTGCTTTAACTCCTCGACTCGTTCTTCCTATTGCTCGAATATTTTCTTGCGCGAATCGTATTGCTTGTCCTTGTTTTGTTGCTATAAGTATATCTTCATCTTCACTTGTTTTTAATGTTTGAACTACACGATCGCCTTCATCTAGGTGTATTCCTATAATGCCTGTTTTTCGAGGTCGAGAATATTTGTTGAGTAATGTCTTTTTGATTATACCTTTTTTTGTTATCATGGTAAGTGATCTTTTATCATCAAAAGATGCTACTGGAACAACAGTTGCGATGTGTTCATCTTTTTCCAGCTGTACCATATTAATCAAGGCTTTTCCTTTTGATTGTCTGCTTCCTTCTGGAATTTCATAAATCTTTAGCCAGTGCACTTGACCTTTATCTGTTATGATGAGAAGATGCGAGTGAGTATTTGCTATAAAGAGATGTTCAATAATGTCTTCTTCTTTCATACCTGCTCCAATAACTCCTTTCCCTCCTCTCTTTTGAATTTTATAATTATCAACTGGTATTCGTTTTGCATACCCTTCTTTTGTGATGTTAACAACTTGATTTTCTTCTGGTATAAGGTCCTCGTCCTCTATAGTCTCGTATTCTTGATCAGTAATTGTTGTTTTCCTTTCATCACCATATTGTTGACTGATATTGTCTAATTCTTCAATGATAATGCTGTTTATTTTTTCAGAACTACCAAGTATCTCTTTTAATTCTTTAATTTGCTCGAGAGTTTTTGCATGGTCTGTTCGTAGCTTATCTTGTTCAAGCCCGGTCAGTTTTTGCAGTTTCATATCGAGAATTCCTTGGGCTTGTTCTTGTGAAAAATTGTATGTTTGTTTTAATTCTTCAATAGCATTTTTTGCGCTTTTTGCTTTTTTTATGAGTTCCACAACTGGATTGATATTATCAAGTGCTTTCACTAGTCCTTCAAGCAAATGTGCCTTTCGTTCTGCTTTATCAAGATCATAACTACTTCTTCTTCTGATTACTTCAATTCGATGTTTAATAAATTCATCAAGCATTTCCTTAAGATTAAGGACTCGCGGTTTACCATTTACAATGGTTAAGAATATTATTCCTATTCTTGTTTGTAGTCGTGTATGTTTGTATAATTGATTTTCTACGACATCGACATTTGCATCTCTTTTTAGTTCAAAAACGATTCGTGTTCCTTGACGGTCAGACTCGTCTCGTATATCGCTGATTCCTTCAATTTTTTTATCTCGAACTAATTGTGCGGTTTGTTCTAGGAGTGCTGATTTGTTCACTTGAAATGGTATTTCTGTAACTATGATTGCTTTTTTCTTTCCTACTGTTTCTTCATGACATACTGATCTCAACGTTATTTTTCCGCGACCAGTCTTGTATGCGTTGAGAAATCCTGTTTTACCAAGAACCATGCCTCCTGTTGGAAAATCAGGTCCTTTGAGCTCGTTAGCGAGTTCCATTACATCGCAGTCAGGTTCTTGAATAAGTTTTTTTACAGCATTATTTATTTCTTTAAGATTATGAGGCGGTATGTTTGTTGCCATACCAACTGCAATTCCGTTTGAGCCATTTAGAAGCAGATTCGGTATTTGTGTTGGTAGAACGGAAGGTTCTTTAAGACTTCCATCAAAATTTTCCCTCATATCTACTGTTTCTTTATTTATGTCTTTGAGTATATCATCACTTATTCGTTCAAGTTTTGCCTCAGTGTATCGCATTGCTGCAGCACTATCTCCATCAACACTTCCGAAGTTTCCTTGACCTCTAATAAGAGGATATCTCATCGAGAATGATTGCGCCATACGAACAAGACTATCATATACTGCGCTGTCACCGTGAGGATGGTATTTTCCTAATACTTCCCCTACAATTCTTGCTGATTTTTTATATGATTTGTTGTGGGTGATTCCCAGTTCGTTCATTGCATAAAGAATTCTTCGATGAACTGGTTTTAACCCATCCCTTACATCGGGTAGAGCTCGGCCAATAATAACTGACATGGAATAGCTCAAATAAGCCGTTTTCATCTCTTCTTCGATGATTCCTGTTATGATTTTTTCGGTTCCGTCTTTTTTGAGTAAAATGTCTTCTTCCGGTGTAGTATTCTTGTCGTTCACACCCGTATAGAATGTTCGTTTATTTATAAGTCTTGCGACTATCTCATATGCTTATTATTCAGTTTTAATCGGTTATTTGATGATATTTAGAATTATTTTTTTACTCAAGGATATTTTATTCTATTGTTCCTTCAATAGTGTCTCTTTTTATGGTGAATGTTCGTCCGCAAAAAACGCATTTTTTTGTTTTTCCAATAACTTCAGGAGTTCTATTATGATATTGCATTTTTTGTCTGCAGTTTGGACAAATAAGTAGGAGTTTCATCGTATTTTTTTTTAGAGAAATTGTTTTTTGTTTTTTTCGTCGTCTTGTTCTTTTTTGACAAATTCATTGATCTCTTCAATGTATTCTTCACTTGTTTCATTGTTTTGAGATATTTTTTTTTCTTGATTGTTATTGGTTTCTGTTGTGGTTGTTTCTTTACTAGTCTTTGTTTTATCATCTTTGTTTTCAGACTGTTCTTGTTCTTTGTGTTTTGTTGGAATCTCTTCTTTCTGTATTCGTTTTGATGATGCATGTAGTTTTTTATCGATATCTGAGAGAAATTGCTTTTGGTCTTCTGCTTCTTTTGCTTGTTGTTTTGCATTATCTTTTTGTTTTTCTTCAGATTCGTTTTTTTCCTCTGTTTGTTCTTGTTTGTTGTCTTTTGTTTTTTCTTCTGGTTTGACATCAATTATCTCGAGTTGTTGTTCTTTGACTTGATCTTCTCGTAGTCGATCAAATACTTCTTGAATTTCTTCATCTCCTTGAACATCGAAGTAATTGTAGAATTTTTGTGTTATTTTAAGCATATAGCTTCGCTTATGTTTTTCTTTAGTGATAAATTTTTCTTTCACCAATTCTTTAATATGATCGTAAGCGCCTTGTCCTCTCATATCGATGATATCTGATTGTAAGACTGGGCTTTTAAAAGCGATAACAGCAAGTGTTTTTAGAATGGCGTTTGCAAGCTCTGTTTCATTCACGAATTCTTTGATTTTCTCAGTATAACTTCCTTTAACACCTAATTTCCATGTAGTATCTCCTTTGATAACTTCAAGAGCTGTTTCTCGATTTTCATACTCTTTTTTGAGTTGGCTAAGAGCATGTTGAATTTTTCGTGGTGTACTTTCAGTGTGTTTTATGAGTTCTTGCTCTGTCATTCCTTTTCCTGAGGCAAAAAGTATTGCTTCAAGTAGTCTTTGAAGTGTTGTTGAACTCATTACTAGCTGTCACCTTTATTTAATTTTTAAGATAATAGTGTTGTTGTTTTTGAGTTATTTTATTCTCTTTCTTGAGTGCTTCAAGATATTTTGTTGTATTTTTCTCATCCAGTCCTATCCGTTTAGAAATTGTTTTTGCATCGAGGGGCTTCTGGAGTGCTAATAGTATTGCATTTCGTGTCATAGCATTAAAATTCTTAACAAGTCCTGTGTTTTGATTTCTCAAGGTTTTTGTAGTCATCCCTATTTCGTGAAGGTTAGAGAGCAAATCATTCATCCAGTTACCCCATTCTTTTTGAGTGATTGTTACTGATTCGGGTTCGATCATTTCAATGGATGCTGGTGTGAAATTAATACATAACCAGGTAAATTTTTCAAGACTTGCTATAAGCATGTCTGCTTCTACCACTGTACTAAACATCCCCTCTTCCATTTCTTCAGTATCTTCATAATCCTCATCAATCACTTCTATTTGAGAATCTGTTTTTATGTTTTCCAAGTATGCTTTGATTGATTGTGTCACATGTTCTTTTGGTTTTCCCACAAGTTCAAATATTACTGTTGCTCGAACATATCCTTTTTCGAGAAATGATTTTATTTCTTTTTGTTTCATCAATATCTTGCCCGTATATACATTCTGATCGTTATTTAGATTCGCTAAACACTCTTTTTTTTATAAAGTTATCTGCTCCTTTTTAAATATTCGTTTCTTGCAGTTTATTTTTTTTGTTGAATTCGACGGCGATATAACAGGAGTATAGTGCCTAGTACGATGATACCTACAACCACTCCTTTAATTGTGTTTGTTTTTTTATTCTTGCTTGTTTCAATAACGTTTGCTCCTGTAATTTCATTCGACTCGTTGTTTGACAATATACTTGGCGATAAGGTTGTGTTATTCGCCTGTTGTTTAGTGCGTGCTATGCTTGTCTCTTTTGATGTTTGTTCTCGTAATTTTAGATGAATAGAATCGTTTTTATGTACTTTTCCTGCTCTGTTGCGTGCGGTCGTTAGAATAGTCATTTCTTCAGTTGGATCTTCTAGAGTGAATTGAAGGGTTGTTGTCGTGTTTGCGTGTTGTTGTAATGTTTGATTATTCCATTCAACCGTTACTGTTGTATTTCCTGCTGGTTTCACCCTCACATACCAATTAAGCGATTTATCTGCATATGTCTGTCGTGTATATGTATTCACTAATTCTGGTTGATCCAGCTCTTGTTCTGGAGTATCTTTCTGTTCTTGTGTTTTTGTTTCGAGAGGAATTTGTGTTGTAATTTCTTGGTCTAATCCTTGGATTGTCATGACTGCTGTGTTTTCTTGAGATCGAGGTATGTTTATTATCTGTGTTGTTCGGATGTGACTTTCGGTCGTAAATAGTCGTAGTTTTGATGGTGGTATGAGCGTTTTCCCTTCTGTTGTTTCAAAACTAATTGTTATCGTTTGTTTTCTTGTACTTCCTTTTATAATATCGAGTTGTGTTGTTAGTTGAGTGTTGAAAGGTGTTGTTGCAGTATCGATATCTGTTATTTCTATTGTTGTAGTTGTTTCTTCTTGTTCACTCTCTTTCTCTTGAGTATTGTCTTGTGTTTCTTGGACGAGAAAAACATATGTTTGAGAATATTTGTTTTGTTCTGGAAAAGTGAAATTAGCACACACTCTAAATATTTTTTCAGGATGTTCTGGTGAGGAGAATGTATGGTGTTTTTCGTTTGTATTTGTTGTGCTGTAGGGTGTTTTTTCATAATTTCCTTGTAAATCTTCAATCCAATATGTTATTTCTTCGGGGTTTTCACTCACATTAAATGTGATGCTTGCTTGTTCTCCAGAATTATATAGTTGTTTATTTGTGTGTATGGTTCCTTGTATTGTTTCGTTTTCAGTTTCATTATGTTGTGTTGTGTTTGTTGGTGTTGTGTTATTAATATTGTTTGTGTGGTTTGTTTGAAAACTGGTATTTCCTTCGTTTTCTTCTGTTGTTTGATTAATTGCTTGTTGACAGGGATTGTTGAACTCCCATTTTAAAGAGTCGTTTGTAGCGTTTGTTGTGGTGTTAAAATGAATTTTGATGTGGTGTTGTGCGTTGGTGTTATCAAAAACCATTTTTCCAGTGCGTGCTTGAGTGTATTTGTTGATTGTTTTGTCGATAATTGTTGAATAATTTGAATTATTGTCATTAAATAAGGTGTAATTATATTCAATAGTTAGAGGTTCTATTCCTTGCGTGTAATTTAACCGTTCAATGCGAAATACTTCTTCGGTTGTACTATTACACCGAATGTTTTCTTCAAGAAGTCCGAACTCGACATGTTCTCCTTTATAAGGTATTGTTTTTTTTGTTGTCGTGGTTGTGGTGGCTCCTGTTATGGTACTACTTATTAAAACCATAACTATAATCATAATAATTACTATTGCTTTTTTTTGAAATATCATATAGTGTGTTATCCGCAATTATTTTTTAATTGCATTTGCCTTGTTTTTCCGTAATATTTACGAACCAGATATTATGTCGTTTCTTTTGAGGAGTGAGAAAACTTTTAATAGTGTGTCTTGTATTATCTTTTTAAAAAGAGGTTGTAGCATGGGTTTTAATATTCTAAAGAAAAAAGATAAAAGGCATTCTCCAAGCGATAATACTTCATCTGGTGTCGATGAGTCTCTTGAAAAATCGTTAAAGGATCTTCCTCCTATCGACAAAAATATGCCTTCTGATACTCCTTCGAATGTTCCTTCTACTGACTCTTCAACCGATTCTTCAACCGATTCTTCCGATACGTATCAGGATGGTTCTTCGGATAGTTCTTCAAATATGTCTTTAGATGGTTCTTCGGATTCAACAGCTCCCGAGTCTGATTCTGACACACCTTCACCTGATACTTCCGATCTAAATAATTCTATTTCAACAGATTCGTCTTCAAAAAGTTCCACTCGAACTTCTGATAAACAACGGTCTTCTACAGAATCATCCATTACTGCTGATGATATTGACATCAAAAATAAATCTGAATTCGATAAACCCAAATCAACTGTTTCAAAGGAAACTATTTCAAATGATATTGATAATTCGCCGGAATCATCAAAACAGCAGTCGTCTGAATCAAACCATTCTGACCTGTCATCTTCTCAGGAAAATTCTCCCGAGGATAGTTCTCAACAAGATCAGGTTCCACAACAAAAACTTTCAAAACAGCAAACGTCCTCTATCGCTTCAGATATGTCTTCACAAATAAAATCTGCTGTTTCAAAAAGCACCCGATCATTAACTCCTGATCACTCTCAAGATAATGCCGAAACATATCAAGAGCAATCTCAAAATAGTTCTCAAGAGTCTTCTCAACCATCTCAGAACCTATCGCCTGATGAACTTCCTGATTTTTCAGAGGAGTCTGCAGATTTATTTTCTCTTAAGCAACAATTATCGCAATCTGTTGTTTATGGTGATGAAGGTTCATTTGCAGGAACTATTTTTATTGAAAAAGAAAGATATAAAGATGTTCTTAAGATGATAGAAACCTCTCGTCAAGAATTGCAAAAAGAGATTGAGAATCAGAAAGGTTTGGTTGATGCGAATTCCAAAATCATTGATAAAATGGATTCCTTTAATAAAAAATCAGGTTCGCTTTATGAATCTGTTTCCACGGCAATAACATTAATAACTTCAAATGAATAATGTCGTAAATATAATAATTATATAGGTGAGTAGTATGGAAGAAAAATCTCCAGTGTTTATTAAAATTGAAGAGTATCGTAAAGTCTTAGAACTTGTTGATAAGTTGAAGAAAAAGACTACGGATGTTAAAAAAACGGTCACTCAAATAAAAGATCTTCGTGAAAAGGAGAATGACACTATTAAGTATTGGGAGCAAAAGATAGATGATATTGACAAGAAAATAGTATATATCGATCAAACTCTCTTCGAACCTAAATCGTGAGGTGCGTTTTATGGCAGACCCATCATATTTTGTAAGAATTCCTGATTATCAATTGATTAAGCTCGCTCTTCTAGAGAGTGCTAAAGAATCATTATTGCTTTCAAAGGCTTATCATGAATTGCTTGTTGTTCGTAAGAAAAAATCTTCTCTTATCTCTTCGCTCAAGTCGCAAGCAGCTGAAGTGATGTCCTTATTCAAGGAATTACATGAAGTTCTCCCTCATGCTGACTCTCTTCTTAAAGAACCGACTTCAAAATCACATCATCGCACTGTTCCTGTTTCGAAAAATTCTTCGCTTTCTCTTTCCAGTCCAGAAGATGCCACGCTCAACCAAATCAACAGTGAGTTGTCTTCTATTGAAAAGCAATTGAAAGATTTTTCTTAAATAATTTCTTTTTTTCCTTCTTTGTTTTTTTCCCCAAAGATTTTATAAATATGTTATCATTTCTTAGAGTGGTTTTCTCGCGGGGATGCCGGAGCGGCCAAACGGGACGGACTCAAGACACTTGAGTGCTGAGCAAAGTTTTTTTTGTGATGACGACAGTGAGTTATCCGTTGGCTTAGTGCCTACAAGGGTTCGAACCCCTTTCCCCGCACTTTTTTCTCTTTGTTTCAGTCGTGCGTGTTAATGGTTTCGAAGTCTGCGAATTCTCTTCGTTCATTCTTGAGTTACTCGTATAACTCGTAACAACCCCTTTCCCCGCACT
>JBNJGO010000003.1:55173-57355 GCA_051819745.1 Nanobdellota archaeon
TGTTTCAGTCGTGCGTGTTAATGGTTTCGAAGTCTGCGAATTCTCTTCGTTCATTCTTGAGTTACTCGTATAACTCGTAACAACCCCTTTCCCCGCACTCTTTTCTCCGAAAAAATTATGGGGTAAGGTCCCGAACATCGTGAGGACATCTTTTTCCCGCACTTCTTTTTTAATGGGGGGGTGAAAGGTCCCGAACATCGTGAGGACATCTTTTTTCGCATATTTTTCTTCTAAAAATTCAAATATGGTATTGTCGTAGTATATCTTCTATTGATTCTTTTTTTGAGAATATTCTTTTCATTATCCCTTTTTGTTTGGTGTGGAGTTTTTCAAGATCTTCTCGTTCATATATTTTTATTCCTTGTTTCATCCCATAAAATTTTGCTCTTGGCTCCAAATAATTGTTTGTCACTATTAGTCCTCGCTTGTAGTTGATGTTGAATAATTCTAGTTTTGCAGAAAAAACAGCTATATCCATAAAACTCACAGGATAATTCTCATTTCGATATTTACATTCAACATAATGTTGTTTCCTTTTTCCATAGATAATATCGAATTGTGCTTTAATGTGTTGTTCTTGCGAGTTTGTGTAAGTAACATCATGTCTTACATTTTTCTTTCCGGTGTTGATAAGTAAGTCAACAACCCATTTTTCGAATTGTATTCCTTTTTGTGATTCAAACCTCATTAAGGGTGTTGTGTTGTTGTCTTTTTATTTTTGTTCGCCTTTTTTTCTCGTTGTTTTTCCGGTATGTTTTTAAATTTCTTCTTGTTTTTCGATTTGTATGAGTATTTCCTTGATTCCTCTTGGTGGTTGTGGTGAAGTTGGACGTAATTGTCTTGCTGTTGATATTGAGGGGAGCATTATTATTCTTGATTTCGGTTTTCATCTCGAGCGTTTTCTCGAATTGCCTCGCCAACAATTTTCCTCGCAGAGTTCATATATTTCTTCATTAATATCTTATGGCGCGCTTCCTGATATTCGTGTCCTTGGCAAGCGAAAAAAAGATGTTGTTGGTATTGTGTGTTCTCATGCTCATCTTGATCATATTGGTGCCTTGCCTTTTCTTTCTGACTGGTTTTCTTGTCCTGTTCACGCCACTCCTTTCACAGCAAATGTTATTCGTTCTCTTTGTGAAGATAAAGGTTTTTCAGTAGATATAGTTACTCATAATCCTTCTTCTCATTTTTCTATTGGGGGTTATTCTATTGAGTTTATTCCTGTTGCGCATTCTACACCTCAAACTGTTGTTATTGCTATCCACACTCCTGAGGGGACTATAGTGTATGCTAATGATTACAAACAAGATTCCGCTCCTCCTCTTGGACTTCCAACCGATGTTGCTCGTCTAAAAGAGATTTCTTCATCGACTTCACTTCTAGTTCTTGATTCATTATATGCTCCTTCTCAAGAGCATTCTCCTGGAGAACAAAAAGCTCGTCAGGAGGTGTTATCCTTGAAAGAGAAGTTACGTTTTTCAAGAGCTATTGTTATTTCAACGTTTTCATCCCATATTCATCGATTAAAATCCCTTTGTGACCTTGCTGATAGTCTTGATAGGACCGTTGTTTTTATGGGGCGGTCTCTTCGGCGCTATATTTTGGCCTCCAAAAATGCTGGTTTAGTTGATATTTCTTCAAGAGGAATATTATTGTCCTACCGGCGACAGGTTTCTTCGTTCTTGCGTTCGTGTGATGATCCTTCAAAATATGTGTTCGTAACAACAGGTCATCAAGGTGAACCTAATGCTGTCTTGCGCAGGATGGCTGATGGTATGTTTTCATTCACGGATAATGATACTGTTGTCTTTTCATCAAACATTATTCCTGTTGAAATTTCAATTAAAAATAGAGATGTTCTCGAGCGTCTTCTTAAAAGGAAAGGTGTTTCAATAGTTTCTGATGTCCACGTTTCAGGACATGCGTTTGGTCACGATCATAAAGAGCTTGTTTCTCTTCTTTCGCCTTGTAAAGTTATACCTTTCCATGGTGATTCTCATATGGAAAATTCCTTATGTTATTTGGTAAACTCTTCTGTTTCTCAATCATCTTGTCTTCGCCTCACTCTTGGTCAAACTCTTAATTTAGACACTCTTTAAGTAGTTTTTTCCGGCTTTGAAAACATAATATTTATAAACTTCCTTATGGTTGTAACAAGTATTATGCTGTGAGTGTCACTATG
>JBNJGO010000004.1:0-49003 GCA_051819745.1 Nanobdellota archaeon
TTACAATTTTCTTGGATGCTTTTCATCGCGGAAACAGTGTCAGGATCGATTGCCATAAAGAAAAGAAAAGAGAACTACTATATAAATATTATTTTTTTTTACTACTTTTAAGTTAAAATAATAGTTTTTTTTAAAACAAACAACAAAACCACCACCTAAAAATCAATAATTATTGAGAGAAAAAAACAACATAATTATTTATTAATCCAACTGTTTGAAAAAAGTTTTTTTCAAAGGGAAACATAATTGTTTATTCCTGAGAACATCAACTTCATCCCAAATATATTTTGAAAATAAATCAGATCTCAAATCAGAAATTAATTTCTCTACAACAGCATCATCAAAAAATCGTTTCATAAGTTCTTCAGCAACGATATGAACTGTTGCTTCTAATCTTATTTCATTTATACTATTTTTAGATAAAAATAAATCATAAAAATTATTTTCAAAAAATATATTATGAGTTAATAAGCGAAAAAAATCAAAAAAAATTTTATTATTCTGTTGATTAACATTTAATAAATTAGGTCTCGATATCGAAGGATATGTACCTAAAATTAACCAAAAAGAATAAGAATTATTTTTAAAATTCAAACCAGACAGTTTATTCAAATTCGAAATTAAATCAGTTTGATATTTATTTACAAATTTATTTAGCACAAGCAATTTCGATTCAAAAAAAGTTTCATCAAATTTTAAGTGTAAAAAACCATCCACTAAAGGAAAGGATGTTTCAAAAGTAATACTAATCATATTTCCCAATGACCCCCATATAAATTATTTTTTCATCATCCGGAAAATCTAAGAACTCATTTATCCCATCATCTGTGAAACCACCAATCGTACAACAACCTAAATTCAAATTTTCTGCAACTAAATACATGTTTTGAGCTAAATGACCTGCATCTAAATAAACATAACGAAAAGATCTAGCACCATATTTTATTTGGGCCCTGTCATAAGGACTTGAAATCATAATTAAAACAGCAGAATCCAGAACCATATCTTGCGAGATAAATTTATTTAAGGTAGGTATTTTAATTTCTTTGATTAAAAGCTCTAAAGAATGAGATAAGACATCATAATGATAAATACCTGGTTCGACACCTACACAATTTTGTACAGCAACATATATTTCAATTGGAAATCTTGCTCCTGCTGAAGGATAAGCTCGTCTAGTATCATCTAATGACTTTACGGAATTTGAATTTGTAATTCCTGCTGAAAAAAATAACAAGGTTGATAATTCTTTAATTGTAATCGGTTTTTTATTAAATTCTCTACGAGATTTTCGTTTTAATATCAGTTCGAATAAACTATCGCTTTTAATATTCGGTTCAGGTAAATTAATTTTTTTAAATCGAGGGTATGATTTAAAATAAATTTTAACCCAGGATTTAGGAGTAAATTTAGATGAAGCTCCATCTAGAGAAAAGATGTTTGTTTTTTCGTGTAATTCTTTAAATGTTGTCATTTTCATACAAATGGATGTGGAATCTTATTTAATTTTTGTTTTTTAATTCGAGGACCAAAAAAATATTTAAAATGTTCAAATAAATATAGTGGATGTAATTCAGGAATAATTGTTTTATATACAAAAAAACCAGCATTTCTTGTTTCTTTAGAGGTTAAATTTTTTGTAAAAACAGTAAAATTTTTTTCAGACAGTAAATTCAAAACATTTTTGAGATAATCAGATTTAGAAATTTTAATTTTTAAATTTTCAATCGATGTTTTTCGTGGAGTATAAAGAATAAAATCAAGATGTTTAATCATAGATGATGAAGACCAAAATAAACCTCTATCCTCAATAGAACTCATATTTTTTTCATCTTTAATTGATTTTCCTTCAATTAATTGGTATCTAATCCACAATCTAGTATGTTGTGCTTCAAGAATCGCCCCTTTTGTAGCTAACAAGACATCCCAATCAGTTTTAGTTCCTATAGAAATAGCAGGTCCAACACCACTCCTATCAACAAGCACACATAGAATTGTTGGAATTTTAATATCTGTTGTTATATCAAAAAAATAAGGTTCTAAAAAATATCGCTTCATTCGAGAAATTATCTCATTTAAATCAGAATCATTTATAGAATCAATGTTTATTTTAATAGGTGACCTTTTTTCCAAATAAGTTAACATAAATGAATCTCGTTCTATAAGTTCACAGATTCCTTTGTAAATTGCTTCTTCTTTGGTTGATGCGCACGCAGCACCATTACTTATTGGTAATCTTAATACTCTTTCTTTATTTGAATAAGGGACATAAATTAATTGCGAAGGTAAATAAATATCTTTATTATTTAATATATCAAAAACAGAAATCCAATTAAATTCTTCATCATGTAACTCTTGCTTCAAAGAATAAGTTATTTTTTGGTTATTAACAAAACGCACAGGATCAATAGCATTATCCAATTGATTAAAATTTTTTTTAATACCTATTTCAAAATTTGAGGATAGTTCAAATCGCTCAATACATTCTCCCATTGCTTTAATTTGTGCTTTGTTATCAGTTAAAGAAAGTCCAGAACCTTGATTATCATCATCTTTTATAAAATCAGGTAAACCATTCACATTCATAAACGCAGTATACTGAAAAAACTTAGGCTCATCTGTAAATTGAAATGATTTCTGAAGTGAAGAAATAATTTTATTTTGTTCAAGCATTGAACGCATTCTACTAAGCGTATTATCCATATGTTTCACCAAACCATTTTGAAAAAGAAATATTTTTACGTTTAATGAGAGTATTTATTTCTCTCGTACGAATCCAAACATATTTATAAAAACCACCGAACTCAGCATGAAAAGATAATTCTTCAAGATCATCTTTGGAGAATATTTTTTTAAGAACTCGTATTAAAACCGTATTCACGATTGCTTCAAGTTCAATATAATCCCATTCTCCAAGATTATTTTTAATTGGAATATACATAATATTTTGATGAATTAATTCATGAACAAGATTAAAAAAACAAAAATTTAACTGCTCACCATAAGTGTTTAAGAGTAAAGGTGTTGAAGTACTTGGTTGCCATCCATGAAATAACCAAACATCAATTTTTTTAATAGGCCATCTCACACCCGTTTCTGTTTCAATTGCTTTTAACAAATAAGATTTATGTTTGAAAAATAAATTTTTCAATTTTTCTAAAAAAGCATTAAGTTTTTCTCTATTATAAGGAACACAAATTATCTTTGATTGCAGATAATAACTTGTTTGAAAGGTTACTTTAACGACCATATTAATTACCTGAAAATAAATTAAATAAAAAAAAAAGAAAAATCAATCCACTTTTGATTCGAGCATATCTTCGGTAACTTTACAACCATAACAGCCACCACCACAAGAACGACAACCAGAACATTTTGATGCATTCGAAACAGCATCATATGGTTTTAGAGGACTTTCTTTCATTGAATCGGTATCCAATTTGTAAGATAAATTTGGCTTATAAGAGTTTTTTAAAGTATAAACTCCATTCATTTTAAAACCCCCGACGGAAACCCATCAAAGTAAATTTTAATTATAATATATTTAAATCTTTGGTTGATTTTTGGAAATAAAATTTAAAATTAAAAAACTTAAGAACCAATCAAAAACAATAAATAATTATTATTTCTTATTCATAAAATTTTTTTAATGTATATTTATCATAATTCATCATAAATAAAACAAGACATAAGAATATAAGCAATACAAAAATAAAAATAAAAAAATAAACCAATCTTAAAAAACAGCATCTAATCAGTCAGTTAACCATAATAACTCGGTTTCTGATCTTTCATCTGTTGACCTTTTGCCGAAGAGAACTTATCTTTAAGTTCTTGATACGAATCTTGGATTTCCTTAGAAGCACTTGGTGTAACTTTTTTCAAGGCTTTATTGAATGATGACATTGAAATACTGTTAGTATCAATATTTTTACGCATTTCAATCATGACAGCTTCACGACAAACAGCTTCAATATCAGCACCGACATACCATTGCGTGTTATTAACTAACGTGTCGATATCAACATCTTTATCCAATTTCATACCATCCAAATGAACTTTAAAAATAGATCTTCTCGCTTCAGCATCAGGAGCATTAGCGAGAACAATACGATCAAAACGACCAGGTCTTAGTAGCGCCGTGTCCATAACATCAGGCCGGTTCGTTGCCGCGATGACAACGACGTCATTGAGTTCTTGAAGCCCATCGAGTTCAGTAAGTAATTGGTTAACTGCATTCATACCACTTTCGCTGGACGCGTTTTGTTCAACTTTACGATTCGAAGTGATCGCATCAATCTCATCAATGAAAATGATGGAAGGAGAAACTTGACGTGCTTTTTCAAATAATTTCTTGACAAGCTGAGGTGTTTCATTCACCCATTTGGAAAGCAATTCAGGACCTTTTACAGCAATAAAATTTGCTTCGCTTTCCTTAGCAACAGCCTTTGCAAGCATCGTCTTTCCGGTTCCAGGAGGACCATACAGTAAAATACCTTTTGGAGGCGTTACACCAAGACGTTGAAATTTATCTTTGTGTTTAAGAGGCCATTCGACAGCTTCAATAAGATCTTGTTTGACTTCTTTCAAACCACCAATATCATCATATTTGACATTTGGCGTTTGCACAAGAACTTCTCTCATCGCGCTTGGGCGAACAGATTTGAGAGCTTCAAGCAAATCTTTATGAGATATACTGACGTTTTCCAACACTTCTTGAGGAATAGAATCTTCTTCGCTGAGCTTTAGATCAGGAAGTAACCGTCTTAAGACAACCATTGCAGCTTCTTTGCAAAGAGCTGAGAGATCCGCACCAACAAAACCATGAGTGATACGAGATATTTTTTCAAGATCAACATCATCAGATAAAGGCATGTTTCTTGTGTGAATCTTGAGAACGTTTTTACGACCGTCTACTGAAGGAACACCAATTTCAATCTCACGATCAAAACGACCAGGACGGCGAAGCGCCTGATCAATAGAATTAACAATATTTGTCGCGGCCATAACAACGACTTTTCCTCGAGTATTCAAACCATCCATAATCGCAAGTAATTGCGCAACAACTCTCCGTTCAACTTCACCTTTAGATTCTTCACGTTTAGGAGCAATAGCATCAATCTCATCAATGAAAATGATGGAAGGAGCATTCTCTTCAGCGTCTTCAAAAATCTTTCTAAGATTCTCTTCAGATTGGCCGTAAAATTTACTCATTATTTCAGGACCATTGATAACATGAAAATTACTATTTGTTTCGTTAGCTACCGCTTTTGCAAGAAGGGTCTTACCAGTTCCAGGGGGACCATGAAGTAAAACACCTTTTGGAGGTTCAATCCCAAGACGTTCAAAGATTTCAGGATGTTTGAGTGGAAGCTCGACCATTTCACGAACTTTTTTCACTTCATCACTAAGACCACCAATGTCCTCATAGGAGACTTCAGGAACTACAGGCTCTTCTTTGAGTTCGACAGCTTCGTTTAAGAATTCCACATCAGTATCTTTAGTGACAACAACAGGAACTTTTTTTGGATCTGTAGATACAGTAATAAACTTGATATCACCAAGACCAAAGCGAGAAAAAGTACCTCCAAGGGAGATAAGATCACCTTTTTG
This sequence comes from Nanobdellota archaeon, assembly GCA_051819745.1. Classification (GTDB taxonomy): domain Archaea; phylum Nanobdellota; class Nanobdellia; order Woesearchaeales; family SKGA01; genus SKGA01. The sequence goes on from JBNJGO010000004.1 coordinate 5,614, forward strand.
AACAACACGAGAATTTAGTGCTCGATTGAAAAATACGGGATTATCAACCTTTATCTTGATACCTTCTCGTGCGGGAGCGATAGTCACTTTATGAGCTTCTTTTACATCCGCTTTTTCAACGACAACATATTCTCCAATACTAGTTTTTGCATTTCGACGGACTAAGCCATCCATACGAATAATGTTAAGCCCAATATCTCCTGGAAGAGATCGTTCAACAAGAACTGTCGTTGATCGCTCGCCAGAAATAGTTACAAAATCTCCGGGATTAACATCTATTTTTCTCATGTAAGAGCTATCCATACGAACAATGCCTTTATTGACATCTTCTTGGATAGCTTCAACAACTTTCAAATGAATTTGTGGTGTTTCAGTCATGGAATATCACCTTTTAACACCTAACGACTTTAGAAGTCAATCAGGCAGAATTTCCTTTTTTTGTTGCTTTAGCAGAACCTTCTCCTTGAATTTTTGGAAGTTTAACGGGAGCCGGAAGGTTTATTTCCTTACTCAAAATGAGAGCTTCAACATTACATTGATGTAAAATTCTGTTGAACACAACAAGAGCAATATCTTTTGGAAGGGATTTTTTATCTTTCCACTCGTTAGATATGGTAGTTGCTGTTGATTCGTCAGCTAGATAGAGTAAATCACCTTCAAGAAGAATTTTTCCGATTTCAGGAGAATAATTTGCAGTGTAAGAAAAGGATATTCTGAATGCTCGTTGTTTACTTCCTTTAACAACATTTGATTCTTCAACATCTTTAATGTTGAGACCAGAGTTGATACTTACTTTTTTAGATTGTTTTTTGTTTTTTTCAACAAGTATTTTTGTAAAGCTGAAATTTAATATTGTCATTGTAGTTCCTCCATATACATGCTTTTCATTTTTTACTAGAGCACAATAAGGAATACCATAGCAATACACTGCTACATACCCTCTCCCCATAGTGCCAGCGGATTTAACTATATCCACCATTTAAACAAGAGCAAGAAATAGTATTTAAAGGTTATTGTTCCAGGGTGTCTGTTTCAGCGAGAAAACGGATTCGTCGGTATTCAGCAAGCGCATAAGAAGCGAATGTTTCGTTATGTATAACTAGCACATTTTCATCATTATTTTCTCGGGCGTTCTTGGTTGGATTGTACGATCCCATGACAGTGGTAGAATTATCGATGATAAATATTTTTTCATGCATAAAACCAGGATTCGCATCAGTTAATACGTCAAGACCATGATCGCGAAATAATGGAAGCTCACTATAAGGATTTTGTCCGGAGCTTTCAAAAACCCCACTGACAGTAACGTTTTTTGAGATGTTAATAACTGTTTGCCCGAGAGCATCACTTGTAAACATAAAAGAAAGTATTCTAAGATGAGATTTTGTCGTTTTGAGAGTGTTTGAGAGTAATGATTCGCATTCTTGGACCGGACTAAAACACACATCAATCATAGAACCAGAAAGATTAACGTGATAAGGTGTTTGAGGATGAAAAAAAGTTTGAGAATCGGAAGAGGATGTTGTTTTAATTCGAGACCATTCTTTGAAATATAATTGTGCAATTTTTTGAGAACGAACCAAAACAATAGCATTATCGTTTAAATACGAACCAGTGAAAGTAGGATTCCACGTTCCTGTAAGTACTGTTTTATTGTTGAAAATACAAAATTTATGGTGCATTAATCCTTTGCTTGAAACAGGGCTTATATAAGAATGGTTTGATAGCTCGGTGGAACAAGAATCTTCAAAAATCAATGAATTTGTTTGATTGAGAGTAGAGTTGAATAAGTCGGGATCAATATCATAAAACGCACAATAAGCAGATTCTGATTCGTTGATAAGAGTGTTAAGAAGGAAAGGACAATTATGATCCTGACAACTGAAAAAATCGACCGAACCACTATCTGAAAAGGTTGTTTGAACTAGAAAAGAAGGTTGATATATCCAGATTAAACCTGCCAGATACACTAGTAAGAATAGAGAATAATATATTGCTCGTCGAGGAAAATACATATTCTTAATCAAGATAATTATTTTTTTTAAGAACTTAGGAGATATATCCGAAAATATTACGGTTTTAGTGTTTTAATCGTGAAGAGAGAGAATCAAAGCTTTTTAGGATGCTGGATTTAGTTTGAGGATACTTGGTGTGAACTCGTTCAAGAAGTTCGTGAGAATGATTGATGAAAGGTTCTTTAATGTCAAATATTTTTTTTAGCTCTAAACACTCAGCATAGGAAAATAACCGCAATGGATTGACCGAAGGTTGCAATGAAGATAATAGTTTTTGTTCAGATTGTTTTGTGAATAAAGAAGTTAATTGCAAAGAAACATGTTCTTCGAGAGGAGAAGCGATAATACGTTGATAAGAATCTGGATGAGGTTGCAAGTCAGAAGAGTTCGAAGATTGTATGAGTACTTGAGCAGGCGATTTTTTAAAAATCTCATCAAGTAATCGTTTAAGGATCAGTGCAGAAGATATTTGGGAGGAGGTAATAACATAAGTATTTTTTGGATTAAGCTCTTTTGTTTTTCGCAAGTGTTTTCTTAATCGTTTTTGAGCCATACGTAGAAACAATTCTTGAGTATAGTTACATCTAGTAAGATCGGAATAGAACTCACCCTTTGAAATCTTTTCAACCATATAAAACGTCAATGGAAATATATTTTTAATACTATCGAAGAACTAGGATTGAAACCACTTTATAATAGCTACAGAAGAGAAATATTTATAAAGTTGGAGTCACTTCTTTAGAGTAGTGTTTGAAATAGTGAATTGAACACAGTATTACTCACAAGCACTCACCTCTTTTTCCCGGGAGGACTGCACTTCTTGTGCGGTCCTTCAGGGTTTAGAGTTCCTTCTAAAAACAGCACACAAGAAAAAATAAGATAATATTATCGCTTCTTTTTGTACAAAAGTAACAACAAAGACAACATCACAAGAATAGAAAGAGAAGAACCAAATATAAATCCATTCCAAAAAGAACGATCAAAAGAAAGAGAAAAAGTTGATTCTTGGGGAAAATACCCTGAAACATCACTAAGGTGAAGAGCATATTCGGTAAATAACAAAGCAGAAACAGGATCCTCTTGAGCGAGGACTTGAGAATACTCATAATAACTATACCCTAAAATAGGAAATCGATCCAAGGCAATTGAAGAAGAGAGTATTTCTGCTGTGCGATTTAATTTTACATCAAGAAGAGGTTGATTTGCAGATTCGGGCAAAGTAAGTGTCGAGATAAATAATTCAGAGTGAGCTTTTGCCTTGGAGGCTTTAAACAATGCTAGAGCATATTCCTCGTCATTAAAATACTGTTGAGCTTGATTAATATTTTCGGAAACACTTGATAATAATGAAGGAGCAACCATCGTACGCAATAACGTATAACGGACTTCAGCATTATGAATTTCTTCAAGGGAAGCACTTTTCAGATGAGGAGTGTCAAGTTGGAGCGAGGGACCGTCAAGACCAAAAAATGAAGACCATACAACCGCACTATACTGTCTTTCCAACGCATAAGCTAATAGAGAGGTAGAAATGTTGCTCGTGTTTATTTCATCAAGATACTGTTTTGATTCTAATAATCGTTCCTTGACAACAACATACGCTTCAAGATCAGAGAACGTAGAAAGAGGTTTATTGTCAACAATAGATTCACTGCGCTCTATGGCCGAATAAAGAACATCATAGGATTGTTTGAGTTCTTCTTGTGAAGTGTTTTGAAGAAGTAATTGTCGCAAGCGAAGATTAGCAGTATAACAATATGAAGCTCTCGAATACCATTTTTTGTTTGAAGAAGCATTTTTTGAATTGTTAAAAAAATCACGAGCGTACGTGAATAAGGAAGAATTAGACTCAGGTACTTGAGATAACAAGGACTGGGTTCGATTACAAAGCAAATCAGATGTGTGTTTCATCGTTGAAGAATATGCTTTTGAAGGGGAAGGAGCATCGTATTGAGAAAGCTCATAGGAACCATTTGATGCAATTGCCAACGCTTCACGAACAGTAGATATAGGAAAAATATCGACAGATACATTTTTTGAAAGTTGTGTGAGATTAAGTGGTTGAGAAGTGACGTTTGACGAGTTTGAAAGAGAGTGATTTTTTAGAGGAATAAAAGAAAATTTAGGGACAAACACAGTATTTATCGAAGAGGAATGATCTGCTGCTGAAATTTTTTCTTTAACACCGGAAACAGGAGTTATTACACCGCCAGAACTAATAGCTCCAGTCATCGCTATCGAATCAGGAAAAGGAATGTCTTCAAGAAGAGCGAGCGTGAGTAAAGCAGTAGCCCCGCCCGCACTTGGACCACCAATTATTGAAGAATCGGCTTTTATCGTGTAAAAAAAATCAAAGGAAGAACAATCCTGAGAAGAAAGGTCACAAGCTATTTCATTAGCAATACGAGTGGCAGTTTGAGTGTCAAGTTGAGAGGAAGGAAATGATTGGATAAACACATCACCACTCCCTCCAGATTCCATTCTCAATGAAAGACTCGCAGTACCACCTATTTGCGTACCATTATCAAGAATTTTTACAGAAAGAAGCGAAACGCTATCGCTGACCGAAAGTACAGGTAACGCGCATAAGACCAGAAATATGAGTAGTAAAAGTGGAAATCGCATAGGAGAAAGTGAATGAGAAAGAGTTTAAAAAAGTATCACTTAATGTTTGTTTCGACCGCGAGCCCTAACGACTTCAAGACGATCGAGAACAGCAGAATAATTATTTGAGGAAGAATATCCTTCAAGAAAGGCAGAGAATAAAGACTTCGCTTCTTTGTAATGAGTACTTTCAAGCGCTTGTTCAAGTAAATGAATGTCAACAGCATAATCTTCAGCTTTTGTTGAAAAAAACGACAGACCGAAATCAATCAGAAAAAGAACCCCATCAGAGACAATACAATTTGAGGTTGTGAGGTCCCCATGGACTATCGTATTGTTGTGTAGTAACGCCGTGTATGAACCGAGAAGTTTGAGAAATGAAGAATCAGCATTATTTGAGAACAACCAATCTCGAAGGCGAAGCCCAGGAAGATATGTCATCGTGATTGTGGAGTTTTCAAGAGAAGAGTCAGGAACAGGAATACCAAGAGAATGAGCTTTCTCAAGCACTTTTTGCTCTCGTTTTGAACGTGATTTTCGAAGGGAAGTGTCAAGTTCAGGGTGACGATAGGATTTAGCAACACGAACCTTAGAGACCGTCTCACCATCCCGGTAGATAATACTTTCTGCACCTTGAGATAATTGTTCGACCATACTAAGGGGAAGAGAATACTTGTTTTAAAATATTGCGGAAGAAAGGAATAAGGGAAAATAGTATTTTTATCATTCAATAGTGATAAAAAACACAAATATTTATATAGTACTGTTACCTAACAACATCTACAATGGTAAAAAATGATTTGGTAAATAGGATCCTAACATACAGCACAATAGCACTAGGCGCTTTCTCAGCATACAATTGTTCAAGCTACAAAACAATTAGTGGAGAACCAACGGTCGGCGTTGTTAAATATAATGACGACAAAAAAGTGATACAAACAGGCATAACATTTGACAAATACGATAAACAAGCTTTCTTAATAGCAACAGAAAAACCAACAGAAAAAAAGAAAGTACACAGTAAATATGATAGCATAAAAAAAATCAAAATTGAAGTTAATAGACAAGATTGGAACCAGATAAAAAATAGAGATAAAAATAATACCACTTACATTTTAACTCCTGCAACTATAAAAAAAATAAAATACAAATAAAAAACTCAGCGAGATTTCATCAAAGCATGAGGTTGTTTAATAGGAGTAAGTTCCGCAGTTATTCCCGCACCAGAGCTTGAACAAGCACCTTGTTGAAGTAAAACATTATTTCCTTCAGTAGTTATACAACACGATCCTGAACATTCTCCTTCAGCCAAGATACTATAATCGTACTGCCCACAAGTACAGCCAACCACATCACCACCATCGTCAGTGATGCGACTCAAGCTAGCAGTAGTTTGCTTAGCATCTCCCACCAAATTCTCATCCACTTGAGTTTGAGGAGTCATCTGAGCAGAACCGCCAGTATTGACCATCATTACTAAACTAATCACTCCAACCACAGCGACAATAGCCACCAAAGAAAGAAGTGCAAAACTATTATTATTTTCTTTTGCCATTATAAAAAACACCTCACATGTTTATAAAACATACTGAGAACAACACCATTTATAAGTGTTTCGCCTAAAAAAAGAAAAAGAAAAGAAAAAAATATTCTTAACTCCAAATAATAAGAAGTTTAGAACTTAAATTTTTTAGCGTGATGACCAATCACAGGCAAGGGTTTTTCTTCGCCTTGAGCCGAATTAATTATTCCAATGATAAATAATACCAACATCGCAATATTTACAATCCACGCTATAAAGAAAAGGAATCCTAAACTTATTGCTGTCAAAATAACTGCTACAATTGACAATATTATTGCAGTAATAGCTAAAACTAAACCTTGATAGACATGAAATTGTGCGAATTTATTTTTTTTCATATTCTCATCAACCAAATACCAAATTAACCCTATTGGGAAAAAATATGCTAAAATCGCACATGCTTTACCATCATCAATTTCTTGTTTTTTTGCTTTCATAAATATCCCCCTATTTTCCAAGAGTAAAGAATATTAATTTATATGTTTATAAATTTTTTCTAATATCAAATACAAAAAAGTATGAGATATAAAAGGTCGAAAGAAGAAAAAACGTTCTTAAGAAATTAAAATAAAAGAAAAAAAGAAAAAAATTGATCTAATTCAAACCCAACGACTCACGGTAAGGCTCACACACATCAGCTTCGCAGTGAATCCCATTGCTCGCATTGACAGGATAATAAAAGACTTCGGCGGAAGTACTTTCACCACCAGTACAATAATCAGGATGACCTACAAATAGTGATGAATGCGTTGAACCATCAGCAGAATATTTACAGCAACAATACTGGGCTAAATCTACATAGCAATCTTGAGCGGGAACTCCTTGATGAAAGAATGCCCCAACACCAAGATCATCACATTCACCTTCAGTAGATTGAAATGCATCATCCTGTCCATTTACAAAAGATAATTGAGTTCCATTATCAACGAAAATAGGATTAAAATCATAACAACAACCAAGAGATTCATTTTCTCCTTCAAGAGAGTGATCTGCAGGAGAATATGCATCACATAAATCCGGATCCGTTATATTATAAAGAACAGCACCCCCATCATCTTGACAATCCAAAACAGGAAGCCAAACAGACTGGTTATTCAACAAACAACATGCTTCTCGAGAATTTTGCTGATCAGCAGAATCTAAACATTCTTCTTTGGAAACGTCAAGTGCGATTCCTTGCGATTGATAATTATTTTCACACCAAAAAGCAGTCGTCCACATCAGATTTCCAGCATCATTAACTCGGCAACAAACATCTCGACATAATTTTTCATCGTCAACTAGAAAATATGTCCCTTCTTGATCCTTGCATTTTTCAGGAGGAAGGATTTCAGTATGAAAACCAACAGCACTATCATCTTCGATTACACAACAATCAGATTGTTCTTCGCATTTTTCGTCAGCAACTAAATAGCCCTGATGTTCATCTTTACAAAACTGACTTGGATTTGGATCTGAAACCATATAAAACTCACCTGTTTGAGATGAATAACAACATCGCTCTTCAACATCGCATTTTTCTAAAGGAAGAACATAGCCACCATATTTATCTTTACACTCTTGTTGAGGATTTGCGGAATAAAACATGTGAAATTCACCAGTAACAGAATCATAACAGCACGTTTCTGATTCTTCATCACCACAAGTCTTTTCCCAAGAACCACCATATCGTTTACATTCTTCTTGAGAATAGGACGGATGGGATTGACCGTCAATAATACAGCAACCTTTTATTGTTAATTCGTTTGAATTTATTTCAGCAGAATCATACGAACGTTCTCTAGAAAAAGCTTCACCAGCAATATTATCATCAGCTGAAGAAATAGAAGATACATCAATCAGAGAAACAATTCCAACAATCCCTACGATAGCAACAACACTAACTAGAAATAACGTAAATTGTTTATCAGTTATATTCATTTTGGACATTACAACACCCCACCACACTATCAAAAAAAGTGCGATACTAACGATGGAGAAAAAATCATTTATAAAACTTACTATACAAAAACAAAACAACAATAAATACAATAAAAAAAATAATATCAAATCAAATTATTTAATCGAGAGAATTCAAGAGATCATCCATTTCATATTTTGAGACTTTTCCTTTGTTGAGAAGACCCATCACGGGTTTTTTATCTCTACCACCAACAACGGAATCATACTCGAATTCATTAGTTTCTTTTTCAATAGGTTTAATTGAAGAAGATGCTTCGTTTTGAGCTTCTTCAAACGCTTGCTCATAACTAGTATCAGCAACCGCATCAAATTCATCTTCAAAACCTTCACCAAAATCTTCATACAAATCAGGATCGTAAGGGTCAGTCATATCTTCTTGGTCATAATCCATAAATCTCACCTCAACCAGAGTAGTGTATATGTTTGAGATTCTCACATATATAAATCTTTCGAAAATGTTGTTACTTTTAAGTAGTTTATTTTTATGTTTTCATTTTTTAAAAAGTAGAAAAAAGTACAACTGAATGAAAAAGAAGTAATTACGACCTTTTTTTATCAAAAGGAATGCGCGTGAACTTTTTACAAGAAAAACAATAATACGTCACTTGTTTTTTTCGAATTCGAACCCTATAATTCTTTCCAGGAATAAAAACAGTTTTACAATGTTTGCAATAAGATCTTTTAATGTCACGAGGGAGTTTAACACGATTTTTACGACTAATTCTACGAATAAGGTACGAATAACGCTGAGAACGAGAGGGACGAGTGAACAAAAATTTTTTTTGAAGAGAAAATAACTCATCAATGGCACGATGTGAGCGACGAGCAATCTTTTTCTTAAATCTTTTTTCAAAAACCATACTAACAACAAGTAATTATTAAAGACTATAAAAAACTAACCTTACAAGCAACAAAACTCGAAAAACACTTAAAAGATAACTGCAACAACAATAGATGATGAACGAAAAAAACCACAATCAAGTACTTCTTGACAGCATAACAGCATTTGCAAAAGAACTATGTGACCCATCAAACATTTTTAAACAAGACATTGAAATCCATAAAGGAATCGCTGTAGAAATACCACCTCACATCACCACACTAATACAACAAATTAGTGAAACACCACTACACAAAGGAAAAATAATCGGCAGATTCAAACACAACACATTCATACCAAGTACAACACTTCTAGAGCGAATACAACAACACACAACAAAATATATTAAAGTAGATGAAAACACTGCATGGTTATTTACTTGCGCGAGAGATATTTTTCCAGAAAATATCATAGAACGAGGGTATGAAGCCAATAATTACACTACAAAAAAAGTACTTGTTATAGATAATAATAAAAGAGTAATCGGAATTGCAAAACGACAAAAAAGAACAGCAGGAACAATCTATAAAAATATTATTGATATCGGTAAAGCACTGCGAGATGAAATAACTATTTCTTAAGCACTTCTAAAGCAGGAAGTTTTTGTCCAGACAATAGTTGAAGGCTGGCACCACCACCCGTTGAGATGTGAGTCATGTCATTCTTGTAAGGAGTTTGACGAAGTGCAGCTGCAGTATCACCCCCGCACACGATGGAAGTCATAGAAGATTCTGCAATTAATCTAGCAATCCTTCGCGTTCCGGTATCAAAAGGAGGAACTTCAAAAAGACCTAAAGGACCATTCCAAACAACTGTTTTTGCAGAGTGAAGTAAAGTGGAAAAAATATTTACGGATTCAGGACCAATATCATATGCTGATTTGAAGGCAGGAATATCATCTGAAGAACATACTGAAATATGTTTTTGCCCATCAAAAGAAGAAACCGTTCTTATTTTATTAAGATATGAAGGAGCAGTTACAAGAAAGTCTTCAGGAAATACCAATTTTTCACGATATTCATTAAATAACCATTCGGCTTGTGAAAGCATATCATTTTCAACAAGAGAAGAGCCCACTTCAAGACCAATCGCCTTCATAAAGGTAAATACAACCCCACCTGCAAGAATTATCTTATCAACTTGAGATGCGATAGCGTGAAACAAAGGAAGTTTATCAGCTATTTTAGCAGGACCGAAAATTGCGATTATAGGATGGTTTTGATCTAAAGAAACATGTTCTAATTCTTTTTCTATAAGCAAGCCGGCAGAGGAAGGAAGCAACTGAGGTAATTGATAGACAGAAGCATCTTTTCGATGAGCAGTTCCAAACGCATCATTAACATACACATCAGCAAAGGAAGATAATTGTTTTGCAAAATCCAAATCACCTTTTTTTTCACCTTCATAAAAACGAAGATTCTCAAATAAAACAATACGAGAAGAAGAAGGTAATTGTTCGTAAATATCTTGATGAAAATATACTGGTTGCTCAAGATATTCTTCAAGCCTATCAAGAACAGGATGAAGAGATAATGTCGACATCCTCTTACCATTTGGCCGTCCAAGATGAGATGCGAGAATGAGTTGTTTTGGAGATTGTTCTAGAATGTGTTGTATTGTTGGAAGTGCGTTTCGTATTCTAAAATCACTCGAGATAACACCGTTGTCATCTAAAGGAACATTCAAATCAAGACGCAGAAAAACCCTTTTATCTTTCAAATCAACATCCTGAACTTTTTTAATATCATTGAAATCCATCATAACTCACCCTTATGTTTATTAGCATACTCAAACACTCTCGAATCAGGATTAACACCATCTTTAGCATTTAACGAATAATACACTTTTCTTGAAACCGAACCCCATGAAAAAGAACCTTTTTCTTCGACTGTTTTCTTATCAAAGACTTCTAAAGACACTCCTCGTTCACACTGATAATACACATTTCTCATAGAAGTTTTTGCAAAAAGAACTTTATAATGACTATAAATATCGTACGCAGTAAGCGATCCGAACACAAAGAGTATTTCTTTGATATGCTCTCGCACAACACTATATGAAGGTCTTCCTCGCGACATCACAATACTTTAGATAAACATCGCTTAAAAAAGTATCGTTTAAAGGATACCATCGCACAAGGAATAAAATTGTATAACCAACAATATAAAAAACAACTTTTACCATAAAATGTGGAAGAACACCTCATCGAAGGTTTTTTTGAGAGGATCGGAACGAATAATAAATATGCAAAAGCATCAATACTATCTTGCGGGACAGCGCCGTTTAAAGAGCTATGTCCAGAACAAAACACCAAGTGTATGAAAGAAAACAAAAAAAACCTCTTTGACTAAAATTTTGAGGAAAAAGAGCCACACATAATTGAACACGAAAAAAGCAGTGTGAACAAAGCTGTTTCAATACATTATCAAAACGTATTATCTGAAAAAAACCGACGATATTTTGCTAATGCAGATTCAAAACTATTATTTTGAAATAAAGCAGTCATAGTATTACGATACAAACAATTAAAAGAAGGTTTTTTAGTAAGATTAACACGTCGCAAGTCAGGTTCATTATTTGAAAATAAAGAATTATCCCTTTCAGAAACATATACTACGTCAGGTTTGAAAGTAGCATTTTCATTGAAAGAAGATAAAGACATCGAAGCATCTTCAAAAAGATAAATTGAATCAGAAGTAGTGTATTGCATGACAGTTCTCACAGGATTAGAATAAACATTAACAACAGCAGATTCTACTCTAAACGAACCTAAATAACCCTTGAGATTTTCATTGAAAAACACTTCTTTTGATACTTTCTGATCAATAAATTTGTTGGTAAAGAATCTATTATCTAATTTCTCATAATAAATCCTCACCTGAACACCGTTATGAATAGGTAAAAATAATTGCTTTCCTTGTTCATCAATATAAGGAATTGGGCGAACACCTTCAAAATCAATATCATATTTTTTTGGATTAACATCAATAGCTTGTCGTTGAAGGATCCTGTTTGTCTCAACGATAGCACTTGTTAACTGAGCACCATCCGAATTAGATTTCCAAGGAACATTAGTAACAACTACAATACCATTATCATAGGAATATAAACCAGTAGGATTTATTGAATCAGAAGGCATGTATTCTCCGTTCAAAACCAATTCATTAGAAAAAATATGCTTATCCTTTTCAACTAATTGTTTTTCATAATCTATCTCTCGAAGCAATAATTTTTTTGTTCGAATAATATTTTTTTTTGAAACATCAGTCGAAACAAATGAAGAATAAAGCAAGCACGTATCAACAAAACCCTTAGCACGAGCGAGAGATTCAAGATTTTTTGATTGTAACAAAGAACCCATAAAATCATCAAATTTTTTATCATTAGAAAGAACATCTTCTAAATCATAAGACGAAACTTTATCTAACTGCATTGCAGAAATGTCATTAACTTTACTATCAAGATATTCTGTTGAATAATCATTAGCATCAGCAAAATCTCGAAGAGATTCAGCATGATTAAAAAACGTCTCATACGCTAAAGAATCCATATCCAATATAGTGGACACCACCTTATCAAGAGCACGCTCATCAGTCAACTCAAGAGTATAACGATCATGCTTATTAGCTTGACGACGAGACAAATCCTGTTGTAATCGTGAAGGCAAAGAAGAACGTTTTGAAACTGAAGATTGATCTAACAAGGTATTAGCTTCAACAAGATCATCATCAAGAACGGCAGAAGTATAATCGAGAAGAAAAGAAACATCCTTTCTAGCAACAGAATAATCAGATATTTTCGAAGCAGAAGTAGCTTTTTTACCACGTTCAACAACAACATCCAAAGAATCTTCTAACTGTGAAACATCAAAAGAAAAATTCCCTGGCGTTTCCTCTCCAGCTACCTGTTCAGAAAAATCAGATTCAAACACTTCATGAGGTTCATATTCTTGCGATAAAGCCGTTGCTGAAAGTACTAGACTCGCAAGACCGACAGCATATTTAACAAAAGAATGTTTTGGAGATAAAGACATATATGTTGTTAAACAGTAGAAATTTATAAATTTTTCTATTTTTAACTACTGTTTAGTGGTTCTTTTATTTTTTAAGCATATGATACAACACACACTCAAATCCAAAACAAAAGAAGAAAAGAAACTCAAAGAAAAAAAAGATGCGAGGGAGGATAAACTCACTAACGCTCGAGACCCTCACTCGACAAGAAAAAAAGAAAAAAAAGATGCGAGGGAGGGGATTTGAACCCCCGAACCCACTAAGGGACAGGATAACCTTTCAGCCGACAACAAGAACATATTGTCGAACTGTCTTAAGTCCTGCGCATTTGACCAGACTTTGCTACCCCCGCGCGAATAAGTACTTAAAAAACTTCAAATATTTATAAAAATTACTCTATAAAGAAATAAAAGAAACTAGAATCTCTTAAACTGAGAAGATGTTTCAGTAAGATCGACATGACCTAAAAACACCGCTCGACAACAGTATCTTTCTAAACCAAGGTCATCCATAACAGCACGTTTATCCTCGCCTTTAGAAACTCGTTTAGAATATTCTTCCCAGAGGTGACCAATGGGTTTTCCGCAACTTACACAACGAACAGGTATAATCATAATATCAACCACACATAATTTTACTATAATATATAAAAAAATAAAATAAAAATCGAATTAACGATAGGATTTTTGTCTCTTTGAACGAGGATTTCCTTGACTGTTTGGCTTTGAAACCTCTCGTCGACGAACATCAGCAACCAATAATTGCCGATCATAATCCATAAACACGTCTTTGAGCGAAGAGTATTTTTCTACTAAAGCTCTACCAATAGCAAGACGGCACGCTTCAGTTTGACTCATAAAACCCCCACCAGATACTGAGACCACAATATCCACTTTAGAAGCATTATCTCCAGCGAGGATAAGAGGTTCTTGTAATTTCAAACGAGCCATCGCAGGTTCAAAAGCATCGAGAGACGTATTATTAATTGTAATTCTGCCCGAACCAGACTTTAAGGTTGCTCGAGCAACAGCAGTTTTTCTTTTTCCTGAAGTAACAATTGATTTCATGAATTTCACCTAAATCTCTTGAGAACATCACCAACGGTAATGTAATGGATCGACGGAAGCTTTTCAACACTAGCACCCTCAATACGAACCGGAGCCACATCCTTGAATTCTTCAGGCATCCCACTATAGCAAAGAACTCTCTTATACGCTTGAGCACCTTTATCTTGTTTATAGGGAAGCATACCTCGGATGGTCTTTCTCAAGAACCGATCTGGCATTTTCTGAAGGAAAGGACCTTTTGAAGGAATTCCACGTTCATTCTTTTCAGAAACATCAGCGATAGTTTTTGCCTTACGACCGGAAATGACTGCTTTTTCAGCGTTGACGACACGAACTTCTTTACCGAGAAGCGCTTGCTTTGCAGCAAAAGTAGCGATTCGACCAACAATCATATTTTCTGCATTGATAACGATCATTTTCAATTACCCCATGATTCTGATATTTTTAGCACCTGGATTCTTTTCCATAAGAGCTTCAATAGAAAGAGCTTCTCCCTTTGTAGAAAGAATCTTTTCTTTTGCACCCTCAGAAAATTGCAGTGCAGCAACAGTCACTTTTCTATCAAGTAATCCGCTACCAAGAACCTTACCAGGAACGATGATTATCTCACCATCTCGAGCAGTTTTAGCTATTTTGAAAACATTTACCTCTCTTTTTCGACGAGTAGGTTTCTCAAGCTCGACAGCTACTTGTTTCCAGAGAGGAATCTTCTTATTAATAGCAAGCGTATTAAGCTCGCTAATGAGACCCTCTACATAATCATTTTTGATTCTTTTCATCTTGATCACAACAATTCCTATTATTTATTTATCATTCAGTTGTTTTTTTACGGAAAAAACATAAACCGTTACCACGTAAAACGTGAAAAATGCGGGAGAAGGGTTTCGAACCCTCGCAGGCACTAAGCCACACGGCCCTCAACCGTGCCCGTTTGACCAATCCGGCGGACACGCTCGATAGTTCATCTACTGGAGCGAGACCGTCTCCGGCACTCCCGCATGATAAGCGTAATATAAGTATTCTTGAAGTATCACCTATAATTCTTTTTTTGCGAGATTACCAAATTCTTTGAGTTGGTCATTGAACACATCAATTGAACGAGTTACAATCTCTTTAGCAGATAACGCTCCAAACGATTCCACAGTAAAAATGAACGAAGAATTATCAAGCGTTACATTGACAATCTCATCATTAACACCTGAAACCGCATCAACAAGTTGAGCACTGGAAATGAGTTCAGTGTCGATTTCTCCTTTTTTATTGAATACTTGAGGAGGAAATTTACTTTTGAATGAGGAAAAATCTTTATGTTTATTATTTACCTTAATAATTGGTTTATGACGATACCATATAAGTCCAGGATTCCATTTACTATGTTCGTTACCAAGACCCAATCTCGCTGTAGCTTCAAATTCTAACTTTTGACCTTCATTAAGATGAACTAAAATAGTATCAGGATGAACAGGAGTAACTTTTGGATCTGCAGATTCGAGATCTTTAGCATACACTGTTCGGGGACCTTCCACTTTCAATGAAACTTTTAATTCACATTGAGCGCAACCAGCACCTTTACAAGGACATTTTTCTTTACGATTATATGAGTCAAGATCTGATTTGAAAACAACAAGACCTAGACGATGAGCAAGTACTTCATCATAAAGAATAGAATCATTCTTATCAAAAGTAACATCATCGATAGCCATTGTTGGAACTTCATTTAACATGTAACGACGAAGCGCATTTGCATACGCAGGAGTCACATTCTCTAAAGTGAAATGTAAGCATTCATCGGAAGCAGATTGGATTGAAACTTTCATCATATAACACCTAATTTAAGAGTTTAAGGACGACGCCCTCTTTGCCCGCCTTTTTTCCTGCAACCACCATGATGGACAGGAGTAACATCTTCGATGAAACCTATTCGAAGACCCATTCTTGAAAGTGCACGAACCGCAGCCTGACTACCAGGACCAGGATTCATAGGACCATTATGCCCCCCTGGAGCACGAATTTTGATGTGTAGTCCACCGACACCTTTCTCTTTAGCGATTTCGGCAGCTTCTTTTGCAGCTCTCATTGCAGCAGTAGGACTTGATTCTAAACGGTCACTTTTTACAACTTGACCACCGCTCGTTAAAGCAAGCGATTCAGAACCAGTTACATCAGTAATATGGATAATTGTATTATTGTATGAGGCGTAAATGTGCGCTACAGCCCATCGAACATTCTTATCAAATCTCATTTCTTCTCACCTTTATCATCAGAAGAATCATCGGACTTTGAATCAGTCTTAGTAGATGATTTTTTATTGGAGGAATCAGATTCCTTGTCGTCGTCTTTAGTAGCACCCTTAACATTCTTTTCAGATGCAGAGGTTTCTTTCTTGTCACTGTCAGAATCTTTTTTTTCAGCATCGCTTTTATTGTCACTTTTTTCTTTTGAAGAAGAGGACTCTGCTTTATCATCCGATTTTTTTGATGTTGAAGAATCAGAATCTTTCTTTTTTGAAGAGCTTTTCTTTGTAGATTCTTTTTCAGGTTGTGCTCGCTCAGGATGTTCATCACTGTAAAGCGAAGAGGATGTTGAAAATTCAATACCTGCTTCTTCAGAAACAGTTACTAAATATGACGGAGAAGTTACCTTATATCCGTTAACAAGAATATGTTCATGAGTGATGAACTGTCTTGCTTGTTTCACGGATCGTGCTAGACCCTTATTATATACAACTGTTTGTAAACGTCGATTCATAACATCATCAATTTTCAAACCAAGAATCTTGTCAAAAGATGCTTCTCCTTGAACAAGCCCTAGTTCATTAATACGACGGAACAAATGTTTTTTTTCAACAGCAACTTGATCAGAAGTAGCTGCAATCAGATATTTAGCTTGACTCTTGAATTTCTTCAAGACAGTCTCCATTCTCCATATCTCGCGTTTGTTTTTAGTCCCAAATTCTTTAGCAAGACGTTTTTCGTCATCGATTCGGGATTTTATCCATGGATGATTTGGAGTTTCATATTTTCTTCGAATTCGTTTTGGAGTTCCCATTTTTTCATGCCACACTCGCTATTATTATAGTATTATTTTATGTTTATTTTCGAATAGTTGTTTTTTTCTTAACCGCGGAACCTTTACCAGCATTAGGTCTAAAGTGAGATCGAGTACGTTGACCTCGAAGAGGTAGTCGCCACTGGTGTCTGAGACCTTGGAAGGATTTCATTTTCTTCTTTCGTTTAATATCATTGTCTTGTTTGTAATGAAGATCAGAATGAAGTAAATGAGCGTCTTCACCAGTCTCATAAGATTTTTGAACATTATATGTCCAAGCAGGAATATCAAACTTAGCAGGGTTTTGAAGAACATTCTCGATTTGTTTAGCTTGCTTTTCAGAAAGAGAACCTGTTTGAGTCATAGAGTCGAAATCTGAAACTTTACAAATTATTCGAGCAAAATTCTCACCAACACCAGTAATTTTTTGAAGAGCCAAATAAAGCGGTTTTTCACCCTTCAAATCAGTGTTTGCAATACGAACGATGTGCCGAAACTCACCATTATCTTGAGTGGAAGTGTCAGCCGTTTTTGAAGATGTTTCCTTTGTTGCCATTATACATCACAATCGATTAAACTTAATTTTATAATTTTTAGCAATACTACAACAATCGATGACGAGAAAGAGAGATTACCAGTAATCACTCCCTCAGCGCTCTTCACTCGGGATGTTGTATCGCTGATAGAAGAAACTAGAGCCCATTTATAAAACCTGTGGTTTTGTATTTGCAGTAGTCGTCTACATAAAGAATTGAAAAAAAAGAACAACAATACCTAAGCCAAACTCAAAAGAAAAAAGAGGGCTGCGCCTGATGAAGGAAAAAAAAAGACATTTTTTCCGGACCAGACGCCGAGAAAAGGGCGGCGCCTGGGATTTGAACCCAGACTAAGGGATTTCTGCATGCACGGATAAAGTCAAGAAAACTTTAGTTGTGCTCACCACAGTCCCTTGTGCTAACCAGGTTACACTAACGCCACCACAAGTATCTGAGAGTAACAGCAACTTATTTTTAAAGGTTTTGTGTGAATGTGAAATTTTTTAAACTAGAACAGTCATAAACGTAACTATTAAATATTTCCTCTCAACCAACGACTAGACGTGAGAAGTATGGATTTCAAAGCTATAGAAGAAAAATGGCAGACATTATGGGATGAACACAATGTGTTTACAGTCACTGAAGATAATGATAAGCAAGCATACTACGTTCTAGAAATGTTTCCTTATCCTTCTGGCGACGGACTTCATCTCGGTCACGCTCTTAATTATGTTATTGGAGATATTCAAGCAAGATTTAAACGACTTCAAGGATTTAATGTCTTGCACCCTATGGGTTATGATGCCCTAGGACTTCCTGCAGAAAATGCAGCTATAAAGGCAGGAACACACCCTAAAGAATATACTGAAACATCAACAAAAGGATATATCAAACAACAAAAACATCTTGGCCTGAGTTTTGATTGGTCGAGAGTATTAAGCACTGCAGACCCATCATATTACAAATGGGATCAATGGATTTTTCTAAAACTGTTTGAAAAAGGTCTTGCATATCAGAAAACATCAGCTGTCAATTGGTGTCCAAAATGCAATACAGTACTTGCTAATGAACAAGTGGAAAATGGTACATGCTGGCGTCATGATGATACTGAAGTTGAAGTAAAACATCTCAAACAATGGTTTTTTAAAATCACAGAATATGCCGATGAACTTTACGAACACATCGATAAACTCGATAAATGGCCTGCCCGAACCAAAGCGATGCAAAAGAATTGGATCGGAAAATCACACGGAACAGAAATTGATTTTGAAGTTAATTCTAAAAAATGGCCTGTTTTCACGACAAGACCAGACACTATTTTCGGCGTGACATTCATGGTGATTTCTGCTCAACACGATACATTAATGAACATCGTCACTGAAGATCGCAAAGAAGAAGTCAAAGCATTCCTTCATAAGTTACATAGTGTTTCAGAAAAAGAATTAGATTCTATGGAAAAAGAAGGTGTGTTTACAGGATCATATGCGATAAACCCTGCGACTGGAAAAGAAATACCTATTTATGCAGGAAATTTTGTCGTCGCAGATTACGGGTCCGGAATGGTCATGGCAGTTCCTGCTCACGATCAGAGAGATTTCGAGTTTGCAAAAAAATATGATATTCAAATACAACAAGTTATCAGCGGAGATCAAACGGAATCAAAAGCATACACGGGCACAGGAGTACTTACTAATTCAGAAGAATTCACTGGAATGGATAACGAACAAGCAAAAGAAAAAATAACACAATGGCTTGAAAGCAAGGGAATTGCTAGAAAGAAAGTGAATTTCAAACTTCGCGACTGGGGTATTTCCCGACAACGATATTGGGGAACGCCAATCCCTATTATCCACTGTGAACAATGCGGAGCAGTACCTGTGCCAGAACAAGACTTACCAGTTGAACTTCCTCGAGATGTTACTTTTGGAAAAGGAAATCCTCTTGAAACAAACAAGGAGTTTGTCAACACCACCTGTCCAAAATGCGGTAATCATGCAACGCGAGAAACAGACACCATGGATACTTTTGTTAATTCTTCATGGTACCATTTACGATATACAGACCCTAACAACGATAAGGCTATCTTTGACAAAGAAAAGGCAAACTATTGGACTCCAGTAGACAAATACATTGGAGGAGCAGAACATGCTTGTATGCACTTAATATATTTTAGATTCTATACAAAATTCCTTCGAGATCTAGGACTCATCTCGTTTGATGAGCCAGTTAAACAATTATTCCACCAAGGAATGTTACATGGTGACGACGGAAATAAGATGTCAAAAAGTAAAGGTAATGCGAAAGTTCCAGAAACAGTTTCGAAAGAATATGGGATAGATACTGCTCGTTTTTTTATTGTAAGTGTAGCATCACCTGAAAAAGATTTGTTCTGGAGTGAAAATGGAGCTGAAGGAGCACTTAAATTCATCAAAAAAGTGCACAATTATATTACCAACGAAGCAAAAATAGGATCTTCATCAAAGAAGATAACAAGCAAAATACAACGAACGATTAAAGAAGTGACCTATGACATTGAGCATTTCAAATACAATCTCGCAGTCATCAAACTACGACAACTCTTTGAATCATTCGAACAAGAAATCGCAAAAGAAGATCTAGAGAATTTTATCAAACTCATGAACCCTTTTTGTCCACACCTAACTGAAGAATGGTGGGAGTCTTTAGATAATGAACGATTCTTAAGCACATCTTCATGGCCAAAACACAACGATTCACTGATTGATGAGTCTGCAGAGTATGAAGACACATATGTTGAGCAATTATACAAAGATGTGGAAACAATACAAGACATTTCAGGCATAAAAAACCCTGAAGAAATCGAATTATTTATTTCGCCACAATGGAAATATGATTTCTACACTCAACTCAAAACATTACTAAAAACAACACACAAGCCAAATGAAATCATTCCTGAAATTATGAAAACTGAATTGAAACGACACGGTAAGGATATTGTCAAGCTTATACCAGCATGTATTAAAGAACCGTCAAAAATTCCAGAAGTCATACTTGATCAAGAAAAAGAAAAAAACATCTTAGAAAAACAAATTTCCAATTTGAAAAATAAGACTGGGGCTAACATCATCTTAACAACGGCAGAATACAGCGATAACGCTAAAGCAAAACAAGCAAGTCCTGGAAAACCAGCGCTCCTTCTAAGGTGATGCAATGACTAAAAAAGCAGTGCTATTTGATCTTGATGGAACACTTGTCAACTCAATACCGTTTCATTATTCAATACATAAAACAACTATGAAACAACGAGGTATCGACTTGAGCGAAGAATTTTTTGAGATGGAATGTAATGGGGCTTCACCAACAGAATTTTATGCAACAATATTCCAACACTATAAAGGAAATACAAGAGGATATAAAACAGCATTGGGAGAATATAAGAAAATAAGAAAACAACAAGATCTTAGTACAATAAAAACATTTCCTGGCGTGAAAACAGTTTTGAAACAACTACAAAAAGCAGGGTATAAGATTATCATCGCTACATCTTCAACTCACCAGTATGCAAAAACAGTTCTTAAAAGAAACAATATCATTCAATATGTTGATGACATCGTTGGAAGTAATGAAGTAGCTCGATCAAAACCACACCCAGATATTTTTCTGATGGCGCGAAAAAAGTCAGGTATCAAGAAGGCCGAATGTGTTGTTGTCGAGGATGCGGTAAATGGTGTAAAAGCTGCAAAACGCGCAGGCATTGATTGTTTGTGTATGCTCACTTCTGAGAAACGCAAGGACATCCCTGACTATGCCACTGTTGTCAAGAAACATTCGCAATTATTTGATGTTATTGAGAATATATGATTATGAAATGCAGTACTATTATAAGGACTATTGACGAAATATACGATCGTTTTAGCATTCCTTCGTTTCTTGCTACGCACATGAAACAAGTCGCAGCTATAGGTAAATTCTTATGCACTCATCTCAACCAAGACCTTGATACTGATTGTGTTGTTGCCGCCCTTCTTCTTCATGATCTAGGCAATGTTGTCAAGTTCGATCTTGATAGTCCTTTGAGTGAACAGTTGTGTTCTCAGGATGAAAAAGAGCGGTTGAGAATATTGCAGTCCGACTTGAAAGAGCGTTATGGTAAAAATGCTGATGAAGCGACAAAGCGCATGGTTGAGAAGCTAAAAGTTCCTAAAAAAGTGAAATGGCTTCTTGAGAACGCTACGTGGCTTAACATCGAAAAGGTAAGAGATAGTAATTCTATTGAATTGAAGATTTGTGCGTATGCCGATTACCGTGTCAGTCCGAAAGGCATTGTTTCGCTTAAAAAGCGTCTTCATGATTTGAGGCGTCGCTATCACGATTACCCTCATACCAATTCGCTTCCAGAGGATAAAGTTAAGAAACGCGATAACGCATATTATGATATTGAAAAGCAACTTTTCTCAAAAACAGATATTAAACCAGAGGATATCACTGAAGAAAATATTTCTAACATACAATAAATAAAAAAGAAATGGCGCGCGCGAAGGTGGACTGCAACAGACACTTCCAGTGAACCCTGAAGATTCCTCCACTCTGCAACCCTTCAAACACCGTAACAACAGCGTATGGCTGCTCCCGTCAAGGCCTCTCTGGCACATCGCAAAAGATATTTTTTCCGACGTGTGACCAGGTTGACTGGCGTTACGATCAAGAAGGACAGAGCATCGACAGGCACAACAGGACTGAAAGCACCTGCGAGCCGCCCTTCACGCTTCAGCCCGCCCAACGACCCATTTGACGTTATAGGTGAGGGTCAACCACCCGGCCTAGCCATTAACGAGAAAACACGACATTCTTTATAAAAGTTTACACAAAATGAAGAAAAAAAAGGATTACACATTATAATAGAAATAATACAAGCTCAAGTAAAGCATAGCCAACAAGGCAACCTGCAGTGAGAAAAGGCATTGCAGGATAAAATCGATCTTTTTTACCAAGGAAGAAAAGCAAAGCCAAAGAAACAACAGCCACACATACAACAATAAGAGTGTAAGCGAAAGCAACATAGTTACCAACTCCTCGGACCATTAATGATTGTAAAACAGCACCCGAAAATATGAGCGGAAAAACAACATCACCACCACCAAGAATCGCTGATTTTTTCGAAGATTTCTTTGAATATTTTTTCTGAGGAGAAAATGTTATTTTAGACTTGGCCTTGGAAGAATAACTACGAACAGTATTTTTCACAGTTGAAAGTGCAGTTTGATATAAGGAGTCAAATTTTGAAGGAACTTTTTTTGAAAGACGAGAAGATGACGAATAAGGAATTGAAAAACCAGCAAAAATATTTGATTTTGAAGTGAACTTCGCCAATGTAATCATGTGTTTGCTCTTCCAAACAGCATACATGTCATAAACGGAAATAATGAGTAAAAGTAACACTGCAGACCATACTGATTGAAATAATGGTGCGATAAGAAAAGCAATACCAGCATAAACAAGAACTTCAGTTGTATTATGGATCAGGGGTGATGCGAAAGATAATTTTAGAATCATAAGAACTAAAGCTATAAGCAAGGCAATCCAAGATGTTAAAAACACACCTAAAAGAACAGATATTGAAAGCATGACGGCAAGAGCATACCATGTTTTCCAAATATGTTTCCCAGAACGAAACCGCATAAGAACAAACAACAACCCAGTTGCAATTCCAACACCTATTACGAGATACCATATTGAAGTCGATTCATTTTCGAACTCAGGACGTTCTCCGATTGTCGTATTACTATATACTATTTTTGTTGAAGAAACATTATCCTCGGAAACAACTGTTTGAGAGGTTCCATCAAAAGAAAGAACAAAAAGACCAATACATTGAGATAGTACAAATAAAGACAGTAAGAGAATAGTAATAGGTGTTGAGTGTTTCATGGAATAGTGAAAGCAAGGACTTGTTTTTAATTCTTTCGAGAAGAACGAGTCACTTTCTTAGTATATGATCGCCGAGGAGATTTTTTTTGAGAGGGTTTTTTCGAACTCTTTTTTTTATTTGATGAAGGATGAGAATCATTGAACTTATTAAAATAACTCTCACTGCTAAAAAACTTGAATGTCTTATACAGTTTCATCGCCTGACCTAATTTTGCACCACTCCGAAGAATTCTTGCGATACGAAATACCCGAACTAACTTAAAAACACGCAATACACCAACAGCGGGTATTGCCGCAATGACATCAATAAAATGACGTTTGAAAAAATCCTTTGTGTTTTTAGAATGAAACGCTAGAATAACTACATCAACAATAAAAATAACTGTAATAAACGCATCGACGTATTTTAAAATATTAGTTAAATAAAATGGATCGAAGAATAATTGTATAAAAATGGAAATAAATGCCAGAGCGACAGCAACAAGAATGACAATACCCCAGACTGTTTCAAAAGTGTATGAAGAAATATCTTTTTCTAACTCGGAATGTAATTTTTTCAAATCTTTTTTTTCTTGTTTCAAACCACGAATGTCAGGACGTGTTAAATCCGAAAATACTCTGCTAAGACCAATAACTAAGATGATGGAAAGGACAAATATTATAATATCAAGTAGCATTTCACCAAGACCTCCACTCAATAATTCAAAACCCAGTAATTGAAACAGAACAAAACCAGAAATTACAACAGCCAAACCACCAAACAAGAAATTATTATCAGAATGGTCTTTGAATATACCAATTAACAAACCAGAAATTATCAATGCAATAAATTTGAATTTTCGCATTTCAGGACTTAAATCAAGAACACCATCAAAGAGAATAATAAGAGAAGCTGCAATGAAAAAATATTGATTTATTTTTTTAACATCCATAATAACAACCCATATTCTTATTATTTATTTTTATTATCTGATTTTTTCTTGAAAGCATCATATTCTTTTTTCGAGAGAACAATAACTCGCTCTTTACGTTCAGAAGGCGAAGCATCCAATGCTAATTCATCTTCAACAGGAGCCCTAGTCATGCTAATCATCGAAGCTAAAAACATCGTTCCAGAAACAATGCCGACAATTATAGCCCAAGACATTGAAATTGAAGATATAAAAAATATCGCGATAAGAAGACCTAAAATGGAAACAAGAAAAAAACCTTGAGATAATGGGGCAACTTCAAAAGAAGATTCTCGATTGACTCTTGATGATTTTTTCTTTTTATCTACCATTAAAACACCTATTAAAACATTCTAGATATTACATCACACATCCTATTTGAGTAACCCCATTCATTATCATACCATGCAACAACTTTCAAGAGATTATCATTGACAAAAGTCAAACTCGCATCAAAAATAGCTGAATGAGGATTACCAACAATATCAGAACTGACGATCGGCTCTTCAGTATATTCAAAAATATTCTTAAGATGATATTGAGATACATTTTTCATCAGCTCATTGACTTGCTCTCGCGAAACATCAGAATTCAATTCAACAACAACATCAATGATCGAGCCCGTCACAACAGGAACTCGAAGTGCAATACCATCAAGTTTACCTTGCAAGTGAGGTAACACTTTACCCACGGCTTTAGCTGCACCTGTAGATGTAGGTATTGTGTTTATCGCAGCAGATCTTGCTCGTCTCAAATCTTTATGAGGAGAATCAACTAATTTTTGATCACCAGTGTAAGCATGAGTTGTGGACATAAAACCTCTTTTTACACCAAAATTATCATCCAACACTTTAATCACAGGAGCTAAACAATTTGTCGTACAACTTGCATTGCTAATGACATGGTCGCTGGCAGGATTGTATTCATGATCATTAACACCAAGAACAATGGTTTTTGTTACATCATCCTTTGCAGGTGCTGAAAGAAGAACTTTTTTTGCCCCAGCAGTAAGATGAGCCTTTGCTTTTTCAGTTGTTCGAAATAATCCAGTGGATTCTACAACAACATCAATTTCTAATTCATTCCAAGGAAGAGTTACAGGGTCTTTTTGAGAAAAAACCTTGATTTCTTGATTTTCTATAGAAATTCCTTCATCAGTCACTTCAACAGTACCAGGATATGTTCCTTGTGCAGAATCATACTTGAAAAGATGAGCCAACGTGTGCTTGTCAGTAAGATCATTACAAGCAACCACTGAAATAGATGGATTATGTAGAGATGCTCTCATCACCATCCGACCAATCCTTCCAAAACCATTTATAGCAACACGAATCGCAGACATAAGTACTCAAACCTCTTTTTCCCAACAAGATGACACCAAGATACTATTATAAAGGTTTGGAACTATTCTTTAATGATAACAATATAATTTTTATCCATATCTCTGTTTCACAATATATATAAACTAAGAAAAGCAAAGAGTATTTACGAGAGTACACAGGTGATAATTATGGGAATTGCAAAAACATCTATTGATTGGATCGCATTAATACTACTAGTAATTGGCGGTATTAATTGGGGTCTTGTAGGACTTTTTAAAATCGATTTAGTACAAGCAATACTTGGTAGCGTTCCAATACTTCAAAATATCGTTTATATTTTAGTTGGTATCGCAGGATTATATGGAGTATACATGCTTGCCAGAGCAGATTAATCCCTTTAAACAGTACCCTTTTTCTTTTTATTTGTTTTTTTAATTTCTTATTATTTTCAGATACAAACAAATAAACAAAGATCACGATTTTTCTAGAACAAAATAAGAATACTGAGAATACTACAACAATACAATACAAAAGTATAAAAATGAAAAAATAATTTGAAATGATGGTGATATGATATGATACATGAACAAAGAGAAGACCTTTCTGCAAAAACTCTCGATCTTAAACGAGCGATTGATTCATTGAAAGAAGAACTTGAAGCAGTTGACTGGTATAATCAAAGAGCAGATGCGTGCACCGATGAGAATCTCAAGAAAATCCTCCTTCACAACGCTGCTGAAGAAAAAGAACATGCTGCGATGCTAGTTGAATGGCTCCGTCAGAACGATACAGAGTTTGAAAGCGAGCTCAAGGAGTATGTGTTCTCTGATAAGAAAGACATTGCACATCACGACTAAGCCAAGTAATTTTTATTTTATTTTTTTTGTTAACATAAGTTTAATGATGGAAAAAACAAAGGAGTTCAAATTTTTTTAGAAACAAAGCGATTAAAAATTAAAAGAAATGAAGCAAAAGATCACATTCCTAATTGTTTAATTAATTTAGAGGATGAATTTGTTTTCTCACCACCAACATTATACACCATTTTTATATTATATTTATCACAAACATCATTTTCAGGAACATTATCTTTATTTCTATCACCACCATTTGCAAAAATATCAGGTTTTAATTTCTCAAGAGTTTTACACACTGTTTTATCTTCATCTATAGCTACGATTGCTTCGTCAACCATTTCTAAATGCTCGAGAATATATTTTATATCATTGGCATCATGTATAAGTTTTCCTTTTTTTCTAATTTGTTGATCATTGTTATTGACTATAACAATTAATTTATCACCTAACTTCTTAGCTTCAACAAATAATCTAACGTGTCCCTTATGCAATATAGAAAAATACCCTGAAACACAAACTGTTTTTACCATTTTTAGTAAAAAAAATAAAATAAAGGTTTATAAACATTTAGGTATGAAAACAGCATACAAAAATCAAAGAATGCAAATATTTAAAACAAAAATACTACTTGAAACGAATATGGCAATAATCAGTATTTTAGCAACAATATTCGGAACCGCAATGGCTTTAGCAAACATCCCACAGGCTATCAAGATTTTTCACAGAAAAAGCGCCAAAGATATTTCTATACTTACATTTTCAGTTGTTCTTATAGGAAGTATCGTGTGGACGATATATGGTATTAACATCAGCAACACACCACTCATCGTAGCTAATAGTGTTGGAGTAGTCAGTGTTGGAATGGTTGTTATTGGAGGAATATTATATCGATAGGTTTTGTTGAAATGAAGATGCTATTTTTATCAGAACCTTTATCAGCCCATGCTTTCTCAAACAAATCTTTTGGAATTCTTTTGTTCGATTCTGGAGTACCAGCGCCAGTATTATGAACGACAACATGGTTATCATCATAACCAACAAGAGTGACAAAATGTCCTCCGAAGCCTTTTTTCCCTCGAATCAAATTCCAATTCAAAGTGACAATAACAAGAGTGTCTTGTGTTAGTTGAGTTAATAATTGTTGAAGAGAAATATCTTTTTTAACAACAACACCTAAGGAATCAAGTTCTTGAGATATTGTTTCAAATAATATTTTACCATCTTCATTTATCGTTCTTTTAAAATAATCATTATAGGTGGTTGGTAAGGAATCATCTCGTGTAACATATAACACCCTCAAATTATTTTTTATTGCAGATAAACACAACCCTTTACAAAAAGTTAATCCTGAAGAAAGTTGATGAGATTGTTGTTTAATGTCTTCTGGAGTTATATCAATACCAAAATAACGCAAAACAAGATAAAGACTTGTTGGACCACAAGTCACAGAAGGGGATTGTTTTTTGAAAGGGACATCGAGTTGCATATATTACTCATTAAAAAAGAGTTCTTTAAATAGATTTTGCAATAAACAACCAGAAAACTACAATACATAAAAAAAAATTACTCTGGTTGAATCCCGAGTTCTTTTTCCTTCTCTGCAATCTTAAATGTTGTTTTGATAACAGTGTCAGGATTCAAACTGATTGACTGGATACCGCATTCAACAAGGAAGGTTGCAAAATCCTCATAATCAGAAGGAGCTTGACCGCAAATACCAATATATTTTCCTTTACTATTAGCAGTTTCTATAACCCATTTAATAAGTCGTTTGACAGACTCGTTCCGTTCATCATAGAGATGGTTGACGATTTCACTATCCCTGTCAAGACCGAGCGTGAGTTGTGTCAAGTCGTTGCTTCCGATACTGAACCCGTCGAAGATGTCGAGGAATTCATCCGCTTGTATGACATTCGATGGTATCTCGCACATACCGATGATTCGAAGCCCGTTTTCTCCTTGCTTCAATCCGTTCTTAGCAAGCTCGTCAACGACATTTCTCGCTTCTTCCACTGTCCGGCAGAATGGTACCATGATCTCTAGGTTTTTCAATCCCATCTCTTCACGAACCTTTTTGATCGCACGGCATTCGAGTTCAAATCCTTCTCTATAATTTCCTTTGTAATATCTACTCGCTCCACGCCATCCTATCATGGGATTGTCTTCTTTAGGTTCGAATTGTGTTCCGCCGATGAGATTCGCGTATTCGTTCGACTTGAAATCACTCAATCTGAGAATTACTTTCTTTGGATAAAAAGCCGATGTTAACATAGCAACACCATATGACAATTTATCAACAAAATACTGTGCTTTATCATCATAACCAGCAGTCAATTCAGCAATCTGTTTTTTAACAGATACATCCTCAATAGAATCATAATGAAGAAGTGCAAGAGGATGAATCTTAATATAACTGTTGACAATAAATTCTTCTCGAGCAAGACCAACGCCTTTATTTGGAATAAAACTCGTCTCAAAAGCTTGAGAAGGATTAGCAAGATTCATCATAATTTTCGTTTTAGTTTGTGGAAGTTCATCAACCTTAGTCTTCTCAACCTCAAAATCAACTAAACTTTCATACACATAACCCGCATCACCTTGACTACAATCAACAGTAACATCTTGACCAGAGGTTAAACGTTCAGTACCATCATCAGTTCCAACAATACAAGGAATACCTAATTCTCGAGAAATAATAGCTGCGTGACAAGTTCTACCGCCCCGATTAGTGACAATAGCACTAGCAATTTTCATGATCGGCTCCCAATCAGGATCAGTCATTTCTGTTACAAGAACTTCTCCTTTTTCGAACTTATCTATGTCATGAACACTTTTTATAACATGAGCTCGACCACTACCTATTTTTTGGCCAACACTACGTCCTTCAACAAGCGCATTATCTGGAGAGTCGTTAAGATGATACGATTCCATGACAGACAAATCTTTTGTAGACTGGACAGTTTCAGGTCTTGCTTGGACGATAAAAAGTTCTCCTGAAATCCCATCTTTTGCCCATTCCATATCCATTGGTTTGAAATGGCCTGCGTGCTTGGAATAATGATCTTCAATGGTTTGAGCCCATTTGGCTAACGTCAATATTTCATCATCGGAAATGCAAAACTGTCTACGATGAGTGATATCTACAGGAACATTCTTGGTTGTTTTATTTCCACCAACATCATAAATCATTCTTATTGACTTCGCACCAACTTTCTTAGAAATTATTGAGTTATAACCATCTCGAAGCGTTGGTTTGAACACATAAAACTCATCAGGATTAACAGCTCCTTGAACTACATTTTCGCCAAGACCATATGCTCCTGTGATAAAAATAGAATCTTTGAAACCAGTTTCAGTATCGATGGAAAACATAACACCACTTGATGCTTTGTCACTTCGGACCATTTTCTGAACACCAATAGAAAGGCCAATAGAAAAATGATCAAAATCCTTATCAACACGGTAACTAATAGCACGGTCAGTGAATAAACTAGCAAAACATTTTTTACAAGAAGAAATGAGTTCTTTAGGACCTTTGATGTTAAGATATGTTTCTTGTTGACCTGCAAAACTTGCGTCAGGAAGGTCTTCGGCAGTTGCACTGCTTCTGACAGCGACATCAGTGTGATCACCATATTGTTTACAAATATGATCATAACTTTCAATTATAGAATCTCGAAGTTCGTCAGGAAATTCTGCTTCGCGAATCAGTTTTCTCACTTTTGCTCCTCGCTCGCGAAGATTTGAAAGATCAGACGTATCAAGATCAGAAAGGATTGATCGAATCTCATCTTTAATACCTGTCTTATCAATCAAGAAATAATATGCGTGAGCAGTTACTGCAAACCCATTTGGAACACTAACCCCTTTTTCAGTTAGATTTGAATACATCTCTCCCAGAGAAGCATTCTTTCCACCAACAAGGGAAACATCATCAATACCTAACTGATCAAACCATAACACTAATTCATTACTCTTATCCATACAAACACCTCTTTTTTAACCGTGAACACAAAAAAAATAAAACGAAATAAAAAAAAATAATTACCAACTATTAATTATTATTTTTGAACATGTATTGTCTGCGTTGGAAATGCAAAAGACAAACCTTGTTTATCAAACTCTTTTTTAACAACCATATTGACTTCGTCTTTTGTTCCGAGAATATCAGATAAATCCTTAATCCAATA
Organism: Nanobdellota archaeon; assembly: GCA_051819745.1. Classification (GTDB taxonomy): domain Archaea; phylum Nanobdellota; class Nanobdellia; order Woesearchaeales; family SKGA01; genus SKGA01. The sequence continues at coordinate 36,547 of JBNJGO010000004.1, forward strand.
TATTACTTGAACGTCAAGAGTGGAAGAACCAAAATTAACAAAGTGAACCATGCTTTCATCATCAGTTTTCGAGTTTTTTACAATAATATTTTTAAGAATTTTTTTTGCTTTCTCAAGATCTTTGGCACTCGTACCATATTCTAGACCAACAACAAGTTTTTCACGACGCATATCTTCACGACTGACATTTTCAAGAACGGAATCTGCAATAGTCTTGTTTGGCATGACAACATGGGTCTTTCCAAACGTTTCAAGCGTTGTTGTCCGAAGACTTATTTTGCTGACAAAACCATCTTGACCAGCAACCTTGACCCGATCACCAACTTTGAAGGGTTTGTCCATGATAACAGCAGCTCCGCCAAACATATTGCCAATAATATCTTGAGCGGCAAGAGCAAACGCTAAACCACCAATACCAAGGCCGGCAACAACGCCTGTTACTTTCACACCAAGATTTTGGAGGATGACGACAAGTGCGATTGCATAAACGAGAACATTAACCAAACGAATAAGGGTTTGATAAATCGTCTCATCTATCTTATACTTTGGACTTTCAGTCAATGGAGAAACATAATTCTTAATAAAACCATTTGATAAGCGAACGATAAACCAAGCACAATCAAAAATAATAAGCACTGTTATTATTTGAGTGTAAATCGAATCAACTTTAGATGATAACACCAGAAGTTGACGAGCATAATGAAATGAAACTATAACAACACCAAATACGATCGGCTTACGCAATGCTTTGATAAGAATGTCATCGAGTTGAGATTTTGTTTTTGAAGCCAGAGAAAGAAATATTTTTTCAAAAAGAAAATAAACAATTTTCACACCTACAAAGGATAAAATAATAACACCTAAAAACAATAGGTATTGAATAATAGTATTTCCTGCAATAGTAAGTGATAACAGATCAGCCATGAGAATCAACTCGCAAATGATATAATAAAAACTTGTTTATATATCTTTGCCTTGGTTGACATTGTCCAGAGAGAAAAACAATTATATGGTAAAAAAAATGAATGAGAATATGCAAAAAAAGTGGAATGAAAACACCTTGGTTGATGTGTTTTTGGAATGCTTGAAAAAATAATATTGCAAATGAACGTGAAGTAACATTCTGGACAGCACGCATTTAACATCATATATAACAGAGATCACTAATTGCAAAACCACCTAAAAACATTACTCATAAGAATACGACCCAGAAATAATTCGTTTGAATGTGTTTTGTGCATCTTTTCGAGACATTGAGTTTAGAGAAGCAAATTCATTTTTATCAAAAGCAGAACGAGCATACGTATTGTTAATTAATTCGCTATTTGAAATGATAAGAGGAACATGTTGTTTTTTAACAGGTAAAAAATATTCGTCCAAATTATTATACTGACGACCAACAAGATAAGGAGAATTTTCGATCACAGAAATAAAAACATTATTATTCGCATCAAGTATTATTTCTCGATTAGAATCAAATAGATAACCACTTTCAGCAGGAATAATCAAAGAGCCTGTAGTCAAATCAACAGCAGAACCATTCATTTCAGGTAAACGAGATTTTATTTTTTCAGGGATTTTTCGATTGTTCAACGATTTGAGCTTGAGAATACCAGTTTCAAGTTTGTGATAATCATCAAAAAATTGACCTAGCAAGTGACGATACAAGTCGGAAGTCATTGATTCAAGATTCAACGATTCAAAATAACTTATATTATTATAAAATCTGAAATCAGGATTGGGAAAAAAAGAAGCTTTATCAGCAAAATAACATAACTGCGCATCATCAGTCAAGCCCAATGTTCCGGACGAACCAGAAGGTAAAATGATTTTTTCTTTAATAGCGACAACTTTTTCTTCATTTTCAGACCATTCAGAAAATAAATTTTCGATGAGATCAACAATATCTTGATTTTTGTGATCAGTCATGAAATTTCCAACAAAAGACTTATAGAGTCGTGGAACCGCATGAGTCAACGAGAAAGGTTCGAAGTATTTCTTGTGACTGAACACCCTATAATCAACAATAGGACTATTTGGCAATCGTGCAGCTTTAGAATTTAATTTGTAAATATCACCTTGTAAGGTAACAAACAAATCTTTTCCTGCAAATGTCGCTTCACCAACAATATCCAACTGTTGCTTGTCTGAACCCATAAAAAGTACCCTCTAACAGTGATAAGTTTTGTTTATAAAAACATATTGTTTCTTAAAAATATATTTTCTAACAGTAATACTGATGGAAATACTACAGTCGCATATGTCAATAATACTTTATCGCAAAACAGAATATCTGAAGAAAAAAGAAATGTTTAAAATAAACATTACAGTTCTTAGAATGTAAATCAATGATGAAGTTATTCCCGACTGACAGTATGATGAAACTATTACTCTGAGATTTACTTAACACCCTGCATTTTCCAATAACAGCTTCAAGGACGAATAATACCCTCAACCTTCAAGGATTCTCGAACTAAAGCAATTGCTTTTTTCACATCACTTTCTAACGTTTTTGATCTTAAATGACATCTTGCGATCGCTTGAGATAAACGCATCACACCATGAACTGTTCGAGGACCTATTTCTACAACAAAATTAGATTCTGATGATTTAAGCTCTCTAATAAAATCAGTCACTATTGATTCAAAAGAAGGGTCAAAGAAAACATCTTTTTCAAGAGCATAAGAAACATAACGCTTGATAAAATCAATATCTTCTTTACGTCTTTTTTTAGGTGCAGAATCAGTCACGATTTGTTTAGCAATAGAAGCTGTTTTTTCAACACCAGGTCTACGAATAATAAATACTAGATGAAATCGAGATAAAAGCGCACTATCAAAAGGAATTTGTTCTTTGAGAATCGAAAGACTTTTACCAACAAAACGATCAGCTTTAGGATTAGCAGTTGCTTGAATTGAGACTTCGGCAGGAATTTTTTCATGTTTTCCACCTTTATCGTACGTGACAAAACCTTTTTCCATGGCAGAATATAATGCCGCCGTATCGCCTGATTTCATCAAATTAAGCTCGTCAATCGCACAAATACCTTTATGAGCTCGAGGAAGCAAACCTTTTTTCATCTCATCGCCTTTAAACATAACACTTAACCCTGCACCAGATGCTCCAGAACCTAAACCAAACACACCTATAGGAGCCAAATCGTGAGTACTCCGGATGATATCGGTCTTTCCAGTACCAGGATCACCCAATAAAAGCAAGTGAAATCTTTCTTTAGAGAATAATTGCAACATCGAAGCTATTTTAATAGCGTCAAACCCTAAAATATGAGGTGCGACAAATTCTTTTATTTTATTATATGCAACAGACGAAAAATCTTTGAAAGAAAATTCGAGTTCTTTATCTTTAATAATTGTATTTAGATCCTCAATTCGAGCTTTGATTGAAGTGTCAGCATGAAATGAAGTGAATTGAGATACTGAACGTTTTGAAGAAAGCGATTTCGAGATATTAAGAGGAGAATCAACAATACCAATTCGTTTTGCTTTCAAAAGAAATTTCAAATCTTTAATAGCATCAGCATCAAGAAAACCTTTGAGATACCCTAGTTTTTTCCTTTGATATTTTGAAAGAGGAAGTAATTGACGTAAAACATCCATAACAGTTCTATCCATAATAATCAAACCTTTGAAAAAAACAATAGGACTAAGACATATATAAAAGTACCTATAAACCGATAAAAAATATTAAACTAAAAAAATAATTCAACAAACTCAAAGGACATCCAATAGCTTAATAAAAGAAAGACCATTCTTTAGCACTTATGGATTGTGCTCTACTATGTAATATGTCTGTGCCAGAGATTTGTGCAGAAGATATCAAGGAATTAGTAAATAAAGAATGCAGTATCAAACCAGGAGTTTGTATTGCTAAAGATGTAACTGTAAATGATATTGCAACGTTAACATATTTTTGCCAATCAACCTATAGGGTCGTACCTCTATTTAGAACTATAACTACATCGGCCTTTTCACAAGAAAAGATTGATGTTGAAACATTAAAAAAGGACTTAAATGCAAACACTCAACCATTTAGCGCTATTGAAAAAGAACTAATTGAAAATAGCAAACATTTCGCGCTTCGAATAACAAAAAGAGTTAATACTACCACCACCTCACCTGAAATTGAAAGAACAGTAGGTGCATGGTATCAAGAAAAAGCAAAAGAAATCAAAGCATTGGATGTTAATTTGAATAAGCCAGATTTACCGATACATGGAATATTAACTGAAGATGAAATCTATATTGGTGTTGATGTGACTGGCGTTGACTTATCCAAAAGACCATATAAAATCCTCCCATATAAAACTTCAATTAATGGAGTTATTGCATATACTATTGCAAAACTTTCAGGATTGAAAAAAAACCATACAATTCTCGATCCATTTTGTGGTAGTGGAACAATTATTATTGAAGCCGCACTCTATCAACAGGGAATATCTCCCTTTGCTTTAAACCAAACATTTACTGGATCAACGCTAAAACCATTCAAACAAGCGTTTCAAACAGTAAAAAGAACAACAGGATCAACAACAAAAGAAACTTCAGCACAAATAACCGGATACGACACTCAATTTAATATTATGAATCAAGCGAGAAAACATGCTAAACTCGCAAGAGTTAAAGAACACACAACAATATCAAAAGTTGATGTTGATTGGATAGATATGAAATTCGATAAAGATTCTATTGATCTGATTATTACAAATCCCCCTCAAGTGAGTAAGAAATTGCATAATGAAAAAGAAATAGCAAAAATATACGATGAATTCTGTTACCAAATACACCACTTACTAAAACCAGAAGGACAATCAGGAGTGTTATTAAAACACACTTCATTATTCGAAGACAGTTGCACTAGACACGATTTGCAAATCATCAAAAAACAACCCATCCTCAACGGTGATGAAACATTAAATTTACTTCTTCTAAAAAAAAATACGAAACAACCTAAAGAATGGATCTAGAAAAGAAAAACAAATACAATACCAACACATCCAGTATCACAGATTACTAGATTATTTTTTCGATGACTTTTTTGGAAAAAACTTGTTTAGAAATGATTTTGATGCCAAAGATGATTTTTTAGAAGAGGTTTTTTTAGAAGGAAAAGATTGAAATAAATGTGTTCTATCAACAATCAATTCGCCAATAACAGCAAAAGGTATTGCAACGAGTGCAACAACAAAAACAACATTCCACGTAATGGGTTCGCCAGAAGCTATCTTTACTGCAATCAAATCTTCAATCAAACCCATGAGCAGACCAAATATTAAAAATTCTAGAAATAATTCTAATCGTTTTCTTTTCATTACAGCGAATTGCATATTAAAAGTATTAAAATCTTTCTATTTTATCACCACTAACACTAAATAATATCAAAACCAACATAATAACATCAAACACTTTCTGTTCGAAGAGATTTTAACAAACTAAAACATAACAATATTAGAATTGCTGCAAAGGGAAGAGCAAGAGAAATTGTTGCCGTTTGAAGTGCGATCAAACCACCACCAAGAAGAAGAGCAGCTGCAACAGCACCTTCAAGAAGAGACCAAAATACTTTCAATCGAACCGGAGGATTCTCATTACCACCTGAAGTTATCATATCAATAACAAAGGAACCTGAATCTGAAGAAGTGACAAAAAATGTAATTATGAGAACAGTTGCAAGAACACTAATGGCTGTTGCTAAAGGGAATGGTTGAAAAAACTCAAAAAGAGCAGTAGTGATATTGTTAGTAACTGCTTGAAGAAGACGACCATCACCAATAATATGCTGATGAATACCTGTAGAACCAAATGCCGTTAACCATAAAAAACTAAATAATGTAGGAACAAATAACACCCCAGCTATAAATTCCCGAATAGTTCTTCCTTTCGAAATTCTTGCAATGAAAATACCAACATAAGGAGACCATGCAATCCACCAACTCCAATAAAAAATAGTCCATTTACTTTGCCAATCACCCGCTGTAAAAGCTTGATTCCAAAGAGACAAACCAATAAAATCTTGCAAGAAATGACCTATGTTTTGAAAGAAAGATTTGAGAATGAAAACAGTGGGTCCCGCTATAATGACAAAAAGCAATAGACAGCCAGCCAGAGAAATATTAAATGTGCTCAACCATTTAATTCCCTTATCAACTCCCGAAAGTACCGATGCTAAAGCCATCGAAGTAATAATTGCAATAATAATAACCTGAACGGTGCTTGACTGCATAATACCAGTGAGATAACTCAACCCTGTATTTATCTGCATGGCTCCAAGCCCAAGAGAGGTGGCAACACCAAAAAGAGTACCTAACACTGCAAGAATATCGATAGTATGACCAACCCAACCATAAATTCGTTTACCGAATATCGGATAAAAAATGTAACGTATGGAAAGAGGATAACCTTTTCGGTAACTAAAATAAGCGAGGGCAAGACCAATAACAATGTATGTTGCCCAAGCATGAAAACCCCAATGAAGAAAACTAAAATCCATAGCTGTTTGTGCAGCTGCAATTGTTTCACCAGTACCTGTTGGTGGAGAACCATAATGAAGCAAAGGTTCTGCAACACCATAAAACATAAGACCAATACCCATTCCAGCACTGAATAACATAGCAATCCAAGCAAAAAAACTGTATTTTGGTTTAGAACCATCAGATGAAAGACGAAGTTTACCATACTTGCTAACCAACAAATAAATGGAAAATCCTAAAAAAATAGTTACACTTAATATCAGAAACCAACCAAAATATTGGTTCATCCCATCATTAAGAGCAGAAACACCCTTCTCAAAAGAACTTGTAAAAAGTACGGAAACAAGCACTAGTGCAAATATAATTCCTGCAGAAGTATAAAATACTGGAGGATTAATCCTTTTCATACACTAAACTGTAAAGAAGAAACTTATAAATTTTTTTAAAACACGATGACAAATCATAATAATAACATTTAATAATGAAAACATCTCAATAGGAAATATGATTGACTTTAGCCACATAAGGGAATTTGTCAGAGAAGAATTAATAGATGAACCTTCAGGTCATGATTATGCACACGTGATGAGGGTGTTCAAGAATGTTGTTCTTATTGGACAAAAAGAAGATATTGATATTGATGCAGTCAAAGCAGCAGCTCTCCTTCAAGACATTGCATATGCAAAAAAATTCTTCAAAAAAGAATATGCAAAAACAAGTCATGATATTGCAAAAGATTTTCTTAGTGAAAAACATTTCAAACAAGAACAAATCAATACCATTCTTGAAACAATACGAAAACACGATGTCTGGATGAATAACGACGATAATGATCCGATGGAAGTAAAAGTACTACGAGATGCTAATCGTCTTGATTATTTGGGACATACAGGAATAATAAGAGCAGCAGCATATTCTGCACATGCAAATAAAAATATCATAAAGCTTCTTGAAAGAATAGTAAAACTAAAAAACGAGTTTGAAACGTCATATGGAAAGCAACTTTCAAAAGACAGAGTCAAAGTCGTCGAAGATTTTCTTGAACAACTCAAGCAAGAATATTAAAGAAGCGTATCATAAAGACACTATCACCAACAACAATAGTCCGATCATAAGAATCAGAGGATGAAAAAAAAGAAAAAAAAGAACAAATAGCTACAATAGAAGGATTAATTCGAAACAGTAGAATTTAACACAACATCTGTCATAGCGGTACTATTGGTAGTATTGACCGAAGCATAATATACTATTGTAGCATTATCTCGTAATCTTTGAGCAAGAGATTCATACACCTCAAACATACTCTCTTGTGCCATTATCGAAGAAATATATTCTTGAAGAACCACTTCTCGACCATTTACAGGAATTGTTTCATTAAAACCAATGTAACGACCCTCAGAACTGTTCTCTTTTAGAATGATATGGAAACCGAATGGAGATTCAACAATTTGTCGTTCACCCTGATCCATTGTAAAGCTAGCATTTTCAAAAGAAGCAACCATCTCGCCTCGACCGAAGGTGTATTCACCACAATTATTTCGACTAGCAACATCCATACTATACTCATTGACAAGACCGCAAAAATTACTATTATTTTCTTGTTCGAGAGAATCATTGATTTCAACAGCTAGTTCTAGCGAAGTAGACTTGTTTGTTTCATTGTTTACTTCGATGAGAATGTGTTTGACTGTAACTGTTGGTGGTTGGTAAAACGATTCCTTATTTGTAGTGTAATAGTCTTTTCGCTCCTCCATTGTGAAGTTAAAAAGGGTAGGGTCTGCAGAATCTTTTATCAATTTTTGAATGGTAATTTGTTCTCGGTACTGATCTAAAACCATATCAAAATCCATTCCTTGAGCTGAAAGTTGATTCTTGAACTCAGAAAGTGAAGAATTTGAAAGCAGTAATTGTTCTTCAATCATTTGCTTAACTTCAGCATCACTTGTAACCATACCTCTTGACTTCGCTTCTTGGAGCAATAATCTTGAATCAACAATATCTTTTACAAGCTGATCTCTACCTAGTTGGAGCTTAGTCTGTACAGGAAGCGAATCCCATCTTGAATCAATATAATCGCTTGTTATTTCTTCACCATTAACAGATACAACAACTGAAGAAGAATCTTGAGTGTTCCATAAGATTAACCCTGCAGAAACCACTAGAGCAACACCAACAAGGATAGCAACTAGAAGAAGAGTATTTGGTTTCTTAGGAAGGTATGTTGAAAAGGAAGGTTTATTTCCTTCAAAAATCTTTTTAGCTTGACGTTTCATAATAAATCACCTATATATGTTATAATCAAATAATAAAAACAACCTGATAATCAATAGTGAACCAGAGTGTATTCACTCAATAGTATTGTCTCTTTTATTAAAGTTTCCTTCATGTAATGATAAAAGGACACTCGATCGATATTTACAACATCATTCAGATTCTGAATTAAAACGAATTGCAATGGTCGATGCTGAAAAATCAGCCATTTGAAGGACAATCATATCAAGATAATGGATAAGAACCATTTCATCGCTAGATAGCACAGAAGAATCTTTCGAGGAGAGTAAAGATAATGCTTTTTTCTCAAGCTCTTTTTTTATCAATGATACTTCAACCATCTTTTCAAAGGAAAAATCGTAAAATACAGCATAATATTTTTCCATGTACTCTATGATGGATTCGAATAATTCAACAGTATCTTTTGATAGCGAAGGTATTGCTAATTTGTAGTGATTGGCAATATATTTAAAATTATCAGCTACTTTTTCCAAATTCCAAGCAATAACATACCAAAAATGACCTTTGTTTTTATTGTCTAAGGATTTGTTGAGCAAGCGTTCACAAAAATTAGTTAATTTATTGTTATTTTGTTCTGCGGAGACTTGTTCTTGAAGTAAATCAGCATTATTTGTTTTGAAAGATTCTAATGTATCTTTTGCTGATGTTAATAAAAGACGAAATGCTCTTCGAAGAGAAGAATCAAATTCTGAAGTCTCAATTTCAGCAACTTGACCAACAACAATGCGTAATTTTGACTTATCCTTAATGATAAACCCGACAAAAAGTTTAGATACAAGTTCTTCAATGACTTTGTATTGTTCTTTGGAATAAGAAACGATTTCAATCTCATTATAACCTTGTTTATGAAAAGAAGAAATCTGCCAACGGAGAACTCGCTCAGACATATCACTAATATCTATTTTAATACTAGAATGAGGTGAAGAAAAGGTATCCGGAATAAGAAGCAAATTAGCATTATGTGATTTACAATCAAGATAATCACCTTTGGAAAGATTGTTTTTTTTAACCCAATCGCTTGGAAGCGAAACAACAAGAGTTTTTTCAGCAAGCTGTATTATTTTTCGTTTCAACACAATCACCTTAATTTCTGAAATTCTTCAACGCGAGATAATCCTCTTTTAAGACCCTTAATGAACGATTTTATATAATTTACTTTTTTTAGGATGGATAAACGATTCTTTTGGTTTTTGAATTCATCCAAGGCAGACATTTTCTTCTGAAAGGTGGATGAGATGTCTATGACAAGCCGAGGATTTAGATGGTGTTTTGATTTAAATAATCTCCAAATACCAAAACCGTATACATCAGTTTCTATCTTACGATCAAGACGTAATTGGTCATAACATTCTAAGACTATGGAATTAACAAAACGATGATCGGGATGAGAATCGTCTGGAGCGTGAGTAAATATTTTTTCTGGATTGTATTGTAGTATTAATTCTTGCAGTGTTGTGGAGATATCTCGTTCTTTTGAATCTGTTGAAAAATGACCGCTTCGTAATCCCAAAAATATAACTCCCGAACCTCCAATAATAGCATCTGCTGAAGTGCTTTCATCAATCGTTAATTTCTTAACAACATCTCGACGATAATAGGGGGTTGATCTCTCACTGTATGAAAAAACAATGGTGATGACTTCTTTTCCTTCCAAAGCATACTTACTAAGAGCACCACCACAGCCGAGGACAGAATCATCAGCATGAGCTACAATGGAAAGAATGGTATTTGATGAAGACATATGCTAAGACTACTACCCCTATTATATTAATATTGCGATATAAAGGCCTTTTTACAGATTAAGAAGAAAACCGCATAAAACAAGCTTACAAGGGAAAAACACACAAAAAACGAAGACACAATATTTATAAAGAAGAGGTTGTTTACGGCGTATTGCATCGCACCAGTAGTCTAATGGCTAGGATACTGGCCTTCCAAGCCAGTGGTCCGGGTTCGAATCCCGGCTGGTGCACCATTTTCTTTCACATATAACTACACATATAACGTGTATTCAATTCTATTCAACCAAATGAGAAGAGAGGTTTGTATCATACTCTTAAGGAGACTTAATACTGCTTATAGTTCTTAAGGATGAGTCTTATAACCTCACCTTACCATAAAAAGATATGTGTGCAGGGCACATGAGGTGAGCGATATGAGTAAACATGAAAATAAAGACGAGATTCTTTTAGAATGGCTGAGGTCAAATTCAAGATTACCATTGACAAAAATCAGTCGAAAAACACACATTCCTATTTCAACATTGTTTGATCGATTGAAAGAACAAGAAAAATCTTTGATAACAAAACACACCACATTAATCGATTTTTCAAGATTGGGATACCATACCAAGGTACACTTATTCTTGAAAACACCAACAGAAACAAAAAAATCTCTTGAAAGACATTTAAAGACCAATAAAAAGATAAATTCAATCTACAAGGTCGCAGACAAGTACCATTTTATGGTTGAAGCAATATTTAAGCATTTAAGTGAATACAAGGATTTTTTAGAAGATCTCGAGGAACGATTTGCGCCATTAACATATCAAAGCTACTTTATTGCACAGGATTTGAAACGAGAATCATTTCTTGCACAAGAACAAGCAGAATATGGAATTAGCGCAAAATAAAAAAAGGGAAAGAGGAGAAAAAGGCCGACACACAACAGGACGGGCCATCCAGTGTGCGTGCCGGTGATGTGAGGTATTTCTGATGGATTACGAATATTCATCATATCCTTTCATAAAACCAGCTTCATCTTGAGACATCTCATCGTTATCAAGCATTAAGTCAACATAAGTACTATCATAGATGTCGTACTCGAGAAAACGATCAAATACCCTTTTATTTTTAGATGGATTATCCTCTAAAAGATAATTTTTTTTAGTATTAGATACCATACACGCACCCCCAAGTGACGTAACCGTTATACTCTATGAGCAAAAAAAATATATATGTCTTTACCATATACTATATATATTATATATGTTTTTATAAGATAATACGATGGAATTTAGAAAACTCATACAATTAGGACAAAACTCATATGTCATTTCAATACCAAAAAAATGGATTGAAAAATATCAACTCGAGAAAGGAGATTTGATAACATTTAACAAAATAGGAAATAGTATTATACTCAGTCCAACAACAAATCCTGAAAAAGAAGAACATATCAGAACAATAACCATCGAAAAACAATCAACTCGAAGAGAAATAAAACGAAAACTATTAAGCCTTTATGAACATAATGCAACAACAATAATTCTTGAAGGAAAAGGAGTAGACACCCACACACAAACAATAACAAAACTCATCGACACATTAATAGGGCTTGAAGTCATAGAGCAAGATAAAGAAAAAATAATCGCAAAGACATACATCAAAACAGAAGATGTCGATATCATCGCATTTATCAAAAGAGCAGATAATACTATACGCTCGATGCTTACAGAACTGATAGAATCTATTGAAAAAAACACCACAAGCACGATCCCACAAGCCATAAAACAACGAGAACAAAATATCGATAAAATAACCCGATTATTACAACGGACAATCAGAGAACGACTGTATAAGCAAGAAGTGAATTCAAAATCAAACCCTCTTGAACTCATAAGATATTATCAATTAATCACATTTTTAGAAAAAATATCCGATTATCTTGAAAAAATAC
>JBNJGO010000005.1:0-48777 GCA_051819745.1 Nanobdellota archaeon
ATACGTTCAAGCTCTTTGCAAAGGATCTTGAAGGAAATCGTAACGACACACTTTCATACAAGACAGTTTCGGTAAAAGGGTTGGCACAGCTGGAATGGGATGCGCCGACAGGAGATCAGAACAGGACGACGTTGAATGTCAGCTGTGAAGTTATTGACAACGAGACCGGCAATCCGATCTCAGGATATCCGGTAACATTCTATGATGGGGATCTCGGTTACTCTATAGGAAGCAATGATACGAACGATTCAGGAATCGCGCAGATACAATACGATTACTCGGGAGCGCTTGTCGGACCAGACGAGCTTTCATGTGAATTTAACGATGAACCATCGCTCAACTATGAAACAACAGGATCAACAACTGTCTCAGAGACGGTTGACTTCTACGGATACCTCAACGCGACTATATCTGATCCTGCTTCGAATCAAATATTATATCGTGGCAATGGAGAAATGCTAGATGTTACTGTCGTTGATGAATTTGATAATGTTCCACTTGATGAAAATGGAAACACTGCTTCCTTATTTACAATATGGGATAATTCTTCCGACGAACAGATAGCGACAGGCATAAATACTATTTGGAATATTCCTTCAGATTACTCCTTAGGGGATGAGCTATTGAATGTAACTGTTTCAGAAAATTATTATTATTCATCAAATGATTCTGTCGATGTTGAAATACGAAGTTATGCCGAGATAAATATGGATTCTCCTGCTAGCGATACATATCCTTTTGGACAAGATATAGATATTAATTGTACTGTCACAGATACCTCTCTTGCAACTACCATCTCTAGTTATGATGTTAATTTCTATAATGATGGTGGTCTTTTAGGTATTGTTTCCACTGATGTTAATGGTGTTGCATCATTCCCTATTTCAACAACAACTCTTGGAAATGGAGACCATCTTCTTAGTTGTAATATTTCTGACGATCCTGCTAATTATTATGATGTTGGTTTGAGTGATGAAGATTCAGTTAGTATTTCGGTTGATGGTTCAAATCCTGAAATAAATTATGATGTTTCTACTGATAGTAATGGCACGTATAATAAATCTTGGATTTTTGTCAATGTAACTGTTATTGAAGATAATATAGATTCAGTCTTATTATTTTGGAATGGTGTTGCTCAATCGTTTGACACAAACGAGAGTACTGCTTATTATTCTAATATTTCTTCATTATCTGATGGAGAACATACATTTTATGCTTTTGTTAATGACACTATTGGTAATGAGAACCAAACTTCCTCTCGAAATATAACGCTTGATACTGGTGCTCCAAATCTTATAATAGATACTCCTCTTTCAACGTATTACAACACCACTTCTATTGACTTGAATTACACTGCTAGCGATCAAAATAGAGATTCTTGTTGGTATTCTCTTGACGGGGGTCCACAACAAGTTATTCCTGGTTGTGCTAACATGTCTCTCTCACCATCTGAAGGAGTTCATACTATTGAAGTTGGTGTCAATGATACTGTTGGTTTTGACACTGTCGAATCAGTTACCTTTACAACAGATTATACTTCTCCTAGTGTCTCTATCTCTTCCCCTCAAAATACTGTAGAATATACTGCTAAAGATATTGATCTTAATTATACTGTAAGTGATAATACCTTAATTGATTCGTGTTGGTATTCTATTGATTCGCAATCGGTTCAACAACTACCTTCGTGCCAGAACACAAGTATCTCTGGATTATCTAATGATAATCATACAATCGTTGTATTCACGAATGATACTGCAGGAAATGTGAATTCAGATTCTCACTGGTTTGAAGTAAATTATAGTGTGTTGACTGCAACACCAGTATATCCTTTGAATAATAGCGCTATAGCTAGTCAATCAATCGATGTTAATGTAACTACGAACAAACAAGCGACTGAGTGTAATTATTCTCTTGATGGCGGTGCATTTATTCCAATGACCAATTATACCTTGCTTGATTGGAACGCGACAGTAACGGGTCTTTCTCAAGGAGATCATACTGTTAGATTTACTTGTACTGACACCATTAATACTTCAACAACAGATATTGTTCATTTCACCGTTGATGTCCTCGCGCCAACCATTACATATAAAGATCCTACTCCTCAGAATAATGATGGTCGTGCAGTTGATTGGACTTTGATTAACATTTCTTTGGATGAACCTGCTGATATTGTTAATCTTGAATGGGAAAATGAAAGTGCAATAGCTAATGTTTCTATGATTTCTGCTAATGAAACTTCTTATTATATTAATATGACAAATTTGAATGATGGAACTTATAATTTTACCGTCTATGCTAATGATAGTCTTGGCAATCTTGGCTCTGCGGAGACTAGAACTGTTGTTATTGCAACTATAGCCCCTAAAATAAATATTGATAGTCCTATGCAAACAGATTATTCTAATAATGTTGTTGATTTGAATGTTTCATCAAATATGGAAATAACAAAATGGTGGTATGTTTTTAACGATAGAAATTTCTCTCTTGTTCCTAATACTACAATCGCAGGAGTATTAGGTGCTAATGAGTTAACTGTTTATGGTCGGGATATATACGGTAAAGTGGGTAATGCTTCAATCAATTTCATCGTTAATGATACAACAATGTGGAATGATGAGTTTGATAGTCTGACTGGAATTGGAAATTCAACAAATGTAAAAACAACTGGTTCTGCTGAAATAGATTATTGTTGGCCTGTTCCTCGAAAAGATGATACTAGTGATTTCAAGAGAAATAGTTGTTGGAATTATAGGAAACCTCTTACTGTAAGCTCTTCAAGCGAACTTACTAATCAGCAAGTATTACTATCTCTTGATTTGAGTTCTGAAGAAAGTTCTGGATTATTACAATCTGCTTGTGAAGATATTAGATTAGGATTTTTGAATGAAACTTCTGGAGAAGATCAATCGCTTCCTTATTGGATAGATGATTGTTCAGATTATTCTGATATTAAAGTTTGGACTAAAATTCCTGTAATCTCAACGACAGGAACAACAGTTCATGTGTATTATGGTAACAATAAATCCTCAGATGCATCGAACGGAACTCAAGTGTTTGAATTATTTGATGATTTTGATACTGTTTCATCAACTGAGTGGGGTAGTAATGCGGTCAATTGGAATTCTGAAGATGGAATAGCGACACCTACAGTGGCAGGTTCTGGCTCGCGACTAACTTCAACATATACGACAGGTTCAGAATTCGCTACAGAATTATTCGTAGCGGCAAATTCTACAAGTGGAGCGGGAGGATACTTTGGAATCGGAAATGGTGCTGGAACAAAATATCTTCGGTTATATTTAGAACCTGAATCCAATCAAGTTAATCTTTACAATGGTGCAAATAATCAACAGTCCGTGGATTCAAGTAAACAACAACATTATACTGTTGAAACGGATTTCACTACTGATTCTCATAAATTATATATTAATAATTCAAATACTCCTGATTTAAGCATAACAGGTTCTAGTTCTGGTTCGCAGTCTCAACCGACGTTTTACTCATATTATGTTGGTGGTTTAGAGATTGACACTTTTGCTGTTAGAAAATTACCTGTAACTTCTATAACAACCAGTTCACTCGGATCCCAACAACGTCCTGTTGTTAATGCGACGATGAAAACAAATTATATTACTCCAGATGTAATAACTGCATGGGATTCATTAACAGTCCAAGGGTCCTTCCCTTCTGGAACCTCAGCCGTATTTAGATTACTTAATCAAACAGGTGGTAATATTTGTAGTAATTTATCATATGCTCAAGTTTCTTCAGGATTTGATATTTGTTCTGATGCAGGAAACCAATCACTTGCTCTTGAAACAGATTTTATCACCGACTCTTCGACTGCGACTCCTTTGATAGATTCTCTTCAAATTTCTTGGATGGAAGAAGATTTACAACCTCCTGTTGTTTCGCTTGTTTCCCCAGCACATATGAGTGGTGATAATGATGGCGATATTACTTTCTCTTACCAAGTTACAGACATAGGGGATGTGCAAAGTTGTACTCTATATGTAGATGATAATTCATTACAAACAAATATTTCTTCACTTGAAGGAACGACTAGAACCTTTTCAGAATCAGGTTTTTTGCCTGCTGATTATACCTGGAATGTGGAATGTACTGATACTAACGGTAATTCTGCAAACTCAACCCAACGAACAGTAACGGTTATCGATACGACGGTATTTGATCAAGCAACTGATTTATCAACTGAAAATATTTCTCAAATTAGTGATTTTACTGTTGAAAATAGTTTATTTGGTTCAGTAAATTATACTGCACCTGTAAATTTGATTGGCGGTGCAAATATTTCTTCACTGATAAACATATCAACAAATAATGTAACGGTCAATACAATCACTGAACCAAGAATAAATGAGTCTGCAATCATAACCATGTATGGTCTTGATTACAAAGCGACTCCTTTAATTCTTAAAGATAACACCTTGTGTCTAACGCCTGCGTGTCAAGTGAACAGTTATGCTCCATCTACAGGAACTCTTGTGTTTAACGTTAGTGGATTTAGCAGTTATACTACTATTAATAATTCAGCATTGAATATATCTGATGATGTTGATAAAGGACTGACCAAAAGAGCACAGGAAAACGTAACCTTCTATGCAAACTATACCTTCTTTGACTCAGGAGACTCGATCAACGGTTCGGGAGTGTATTGTGAAATACAATTTGAAGAAGGCACTTGGACTACTCCAGAGACAATGAGCTACGATGAGAATGAAAGGATATACACCTATAACCACTCGTTTGCAACCAAAGGATCTTACAACTGGTCGGTCTATTGTAACGGAACAGCACAAGACGGAGAGCCGATCAACCTGACTGATAATGTCACCGTAAATGAATTCATCGCCCCTGATACTACAACTCCGGACATAGAATATGTTGAGCCAACAGACAATAATACGCAAGTAGTATCGAGAACATGGTCATATATCAACGTCAGCGCTAATGACACCAACGATATGAGTGGATTTATCGATATGGATAATCAATTACTCGGGTACTGGAGTTTTGATGAATACTCCGGTTCGACAATTGTCGATCACTCCAGCTTCGAAAACAATGCAACCCTATACAGCGGAGCTAGCGTTAGTGGTGGTGTATACGATGAAATAAGAGGTAATTACTCTCAATTAGATGGTGATGACGATTATGTTGCTGCATCCTATGACCAGATATACGATGTAGAGGGTGAATTCACCCTCGAAATGTGGGTTAAAGAAGGATCACAACAGAACAGCTGGGCAACTCTTGCCAACAGAAATGGTGATAATGGTTTTAACTTACAACACAATAACGCAAATACTGAATTCGAATTTGCAGTTGATACCAGTGAAGGAAGACAATTTATCAACCAAGCACCACCAGGGGGCATTAACCAAGGAGAATGGTACCACGTAGCTGGAGTGTATGACGGCTCAAACATAAGACTATATGTCAATGGTGAAGAAATAGATAGCGGATCACACTCAGGAACGGTCAATCCATCAACAAGCGACCTTTATGTGGGAGCACGATATGTATATGGAAGTACAGATAGAGAATTCAACGGTTCAATTGATGAAGTGAAATATTGGAATAGAAGTCTCTCGCCAGAAGAAATCAACGCAAGCTACATCCTGGATGCCAATGCATTCAAAAGGAATGTAACGAGTCTAGTTAATGGAACTCACTCTTTTGACGCTTGCGTCATCGATAAAGGAGGAAATAAGAATTGCACCGAAACAAGATCGATCATAATCGACCAAAACATCCCTGAAATAAGTTATGTTCCACCAACACCAGAAGATAACGAGTACACCTCAGAAAACTGGGTGTATGTCAACGTTAGTGTTGTCGAACAGAATCTTGATACAGTAACCCTTGATTGGAACGGAACGAATGAGACATTATCATGTCAAGGAAGCTCTCCGAATCATGTATGCGGAATCAACAAGACAGGTCTTGTAACAGGAAACTACACCATCAAAGGATATGCGAATGATAGCGCAGGATTCGAAAATAACACCTTGCAACGAAATGTCATCGTGGATCTTGATAATCCGCTAGCAACAATCCAATCACCCGGTAACAACTCCTACCATGACACCACAAACAGTCTCGATTTAAATTACACCGTTTCGGATAATTACAATATCGATACGTGTAGCTATTCGATCGATAACGCTGCCTGGCAAGAAATACCTGGATGTAACAATATCACACTACCGAGTCTTACAAACGATGTTCACAACATAACATTGCGTGTAAATGATACTGCAGGAAATGTGAATACAACCACTCATCATTTCGAGATAAATCTCTCAAGCCTTGATATAATACCTTCATATCCGATAAACACAACGTTCCACAATGAATCAACCATCGATTTGAATATCAGTGTCAACAGACCGGTAACTAGTTGTAATTACACTCTCGATTCAGGAATCGCCGTTTCGATGACAAACACCTCATCTGTTGATTGGACGGCAAGTGCAACGTCATTATCAGAAGGAGAACACATTGCCAATTACACTTGTGACGATGGTATGGGAACACAAGCTAACGAAATAGTCAATTTCACCATCGATACAACACAACCAACATTGACACTTTCTACTCCTGTCAATGAGAACCACTACAACTCCCAAGATATCGATGTCAATTATACCGCGACAGATCAAACAAACCTGACTTGCTCGTACTCTCTTGATGAAGGGGTTTTCAATACAATAACGGATTGTCAAAACTTCACGCTATCAACGCTATCTCAAGGAAGACACAATATCACACTCAAGGTGGTCGATGAAGCTCTTAATGAGAATACAGTATTCGCTAACTTTACCGTCGATACCATCCTGCCAAACATAACAATAGAATCACCTCATAACACAAGCTATAATCATACTGAGATACCATTCAATATCACAACAAACGAACCAACAACGACATGCGAGTATGACATCAACAATACAGGTAATGTCAGCATGAATGCAGTCAGCCAAACACAATACAATGCAAGTCCTGCGCTTACAGACGGAAAATACAATGTTACCTTCCACTGTAATGATACTGCTGGAAATAGCAATGAGAAAACAATTTCGTATGTCATTGACACAATAAAACCATCTCTTGACTTCATCCCACCAACCAAAACTGACGGGGCAACCATTTCAGAAAACCGAACGACCTTCAATCTATCAATACATGATGCCACAACTACAAGTAGCTATATTGACTTTAATAACGAATTAGTCGGTTACTGGAATTTTGAGACCATGATTGATTCAACCACGGTTAAAGATTCTTCCTCATACGGCTTTAACGGCACTCTACAAAATACCGTGCAATTGGATACAAACAAGAATATCAGAGGTCGATACGCCACATTCAATGGAATCGATCAAGATATAAAGATCCCTCATCAAGACGAATTAGATATTACCGGGAACGTTTCAGTAGAAGCATGGGTTAAAGAAGGAAACCAATCAAACAGTTGGGCTAATATTGTTAACAGAAACGGAAATGATGGTTATAGAATACAACACAACCAAGAAAATACAGAATTTGAATTCGGAGCGGGTGGGGATTATGTCAGCGGTGCTCTCGGCGAAGGAATACTACAAGGGAAATGGTATCATGTGGTAGGAACGTATGATGGTCAAACATTACGATTATATGTCAACGGAGAACTCGTTTCCTCAAAATCCGAAACAGGCCCAACCCAATCTTCAACAGCTGATCTTTACATAGGAAGTTATCAAGGTCTGAGCAGGCAATTCAACGGATCAATCGACGAAGTCAAGATATGGAATACCACGCTTACACCAGAACAAATCAATGCCAGCTACCAATCAAAAGCAACAGTGGCGCTAAACAAGTCCGACCTTCAAGACGGCACGTACGAATATGATGGCTGTGCTATAGATAGCGCTGGAAATTATAATTGCACGACACAAACAATAACAATCTCATCAACACCAGATATCGACCTGTATGTAGAATCGATGAAACTCAACGAAACGTCAATTGTAGAAAATGATGTTGTAGATGTGATACTGAATATTACTAACAACGGAACGGCAGTTGCAGAAAATGTCACTGTCGATCTTAACATATCTATATGGAGAGGGACAAAACAAGTCGTCTCCTCACTTAACGATACGATAGATATTATTGGAGATAGTTCTCAAGAAGTAACCTTTGAGTGGATGGCAGGACTAGGAACATACTATTTTGATGCATACCTTGATTCGAACAACAGTATCTCAGAGTTCAATGAAACCAACAACAATAAAACCATAAATACCTCTGTCTCTGCATGGCAATTATTATACGGTGATTACAATTATACATACATACTTGGAGATGCAACCAATAAGAACTTCATAAACTGGTCTAATTTTGTTGCAAAAGGAAATGTCTATTATTCGGATGTAGATGCGAATTATTATCCATTCGACCTCAAACCCCTAAACGGAACGAACGATTTCCAGGAACTGGATCAGGCACTTGGAATGACATATTTCAACGATTCAATCAAAAAAGTTTTTGATGTTGATAATAATGGTATGGCTGATCAAACAACAAGTTTTACCGTTGGTGGAAGTCAAATTGAAAATGTTCCTATTATTGATTCAACCAGTGCTGGAACATTCATAACAGGACTATTATGGGATTCTGCTGATGGTGGAAGCGAGTATGATGGTTCGCAAGATGTTATTGTCATAACAAAACTTAACGAATCAACTGCTGGTTTATTTGGAACATATGATTATGAAGTTCGACTACCTGTTCTATTGAGAAACCAAACTGGAATTACAAATCAAATAGAACGATATGATGAACTCCAATAAATACATAATGCCTTATAGGTAAATTTATAAAATAAAATGTGTCGTCAATTATATTGTTGTGAAAAAATATGAATATAAAGGTGTTTTTATGAAGATTCACTCGTTTAAACAAGCGAAACAAAATAAGTCAGTGTTATCGCTACTTATAGTGCTTGCAGTAATTTTATCCTCTGCAGTTATAGCTATTGATGGTAACTCATCGGAAAATCTTACTCTAAACCATTCTTTCAATAATACTACTATTATGAATGATTCCTTGAATGATACACTCGCATTTCCATCAAATGATTCGCAAGATGATTCTTTTGTTATTTCAAATGACTCTATTATTGAAAACTCAACAACACGTAATGCAACTTTAAACACTACTTTCAATAAGACAAACACTACTGATAATGGAACTACTACTATAATAGAAAATATTTCTTCAAACTTCTCTAACGGATTGCGAGGAACAATAATTAATGGTTCGAGTGTAATTAATAATTCTTCTTCGTTCTATCTTAAATTAGGTGATGAAAATATAACTTCGATGAACATATCTGTTCTTTCTTCAAATCAGGAAGAAGTCGTAGTTGGAAAAGAGGTTATTCTTACTCAAACATTGAGTGTTCACAATAGTGGTGATGAAATAATAACACCAACTATTAATTTATGGGATGTTGAAGTTGGAACACATTTGATTAATAGTACAACTTCGCTTGAAGTTTATGATGATGATGTTTTAATTTCAGAACAACCTTTATTTTCTCAAAAAATTAATCCTGGTCAGACTATTGATCTTAGAGTTGTTTATACATTACCTCCTGTACTGGTTGAAACATTTTGTAACCAGACCACTTTACAAGATACCTTGCCTGAAGATGCAACAATTCTTAACCATACTATTGATCCAAATACTGTTTTAGGTACAACCTGCAGGATAGACATAACTCATGCTGGGAAATATCCTTACAAAAAATTTCTAGCTCCTATAAATATTTCTTTCACTGGAAATCTTAAAACAATCACTAATGCAAAGACTGGAGAGGAGTTAGTTCTCACTGAAAATAAACTTATACTATGAAATCCATTCAGCAATTAAGGAATTTGACGATCATCGTATTCATTATAGGACTATCTCTTGTTTCTTTAATTCCATTTGTTCAAGCTGACTCTTTAGATTTTATTTCAGGTTTTTCCTATTTTACCACTCTTGAAACAACAGCTCCTAGTGGGCGATGGGCTGGACTTACAATAACTAATAGTGGTGATCCTCTTCCAAGTGAATCAACAACTTCATTCATTGATTTTCCAATAACAACTCCAACAATAAGTGAAGAGTCTTTTCCCGGTGCGAATTATTTGGATGGGGATCATTATTTTGCAGCAATGCTTGATGATACGTTCAACCTTTCAAATGTTAAGAATATTTCTCTTTCAGATTTAGATTCCGAACAATTATTTTCTAGCTCTGACTTTCCTGATTTATATCCTAATTATTATGATAATAATGATAATCCTCAAATTACTTTTCAAGATAATATGACTTCCATCTTGCTTGGAGGGGAAAATTTTACTGCATTCAAGATATCCTTAGCTCAAAACGTTGATTATTATCTTTTATCCTATGATGTTGGGGGTAATACACGCCCTTTATTTATAGTGCCTTTTGATTATCAAACGTGTTATAAAGGAACTTCTTGTGTTGGTGAATTTTTACTACCTACCTCTCCAAATTCGTATAATTTCTTCTTATTGAATAAATATACAACCTATGATTATCGTGTTTGGATCGATGGTATTGAAACAAATTCCTTTCCTCAAACCGCTCTTCCATATAATGTAACTGTTCAAGTATCAAACCTATATTCTGGAGAACTTGTTCCTTTTGTTGATGTTGTTATTGGAGAACACGATGGACAAAATATTTTTGTTCCGAAACGATTATCTGGATATATTACTGATTCTTACACTGCTGGAACGACTGACAGTCAAGGTTTTGAAACGTTTCTCGCTGCACCGACAGTGTATCCTTCGATAGCTAATTATAGTATTTTTGTAGCGGTCTTAAAACAAAATAATTTAATCAGTAAAGAATTACTTTCGGTGGCTTCAAAAGATACTCTGGTACGGCAATCAAAACCGCTCACTCCCTCATCGTTGTATGATAACGCCAAAGCATCTGTTAATGCCATGAATCAGATCGCTAATTCATTATTCAAATGGTCAAGCCAGTATCTTTCAGCAAAAAAGTTTAAAATAGAATATGATGTTGATACCAATTCATTCACAACCTATGATCTTCAAATAAGTGATTTCATGTCTAATCCTATAGAACTTAAAACAGGAGCTCCCAATGTCATATCGACTATTGTGCGTCAAGGGGGTCTTATTCAATCTGATTATGAAATCAGAATCCGGGAAAAAGAAGGGTATCTTATCATGAATCCGTATACTGGTTCGTCCCCACTAAATGAAAAACAAAGATATCATCGTCAAACTGTTCCTGCTAGTCAAGAATTTGTCTTAACACCTACAAGTTTAGGTAGTGTTGATTCAAATGTTACTTTACAGATAATAAGTCCGACCGGACAATTGGTCGATGAGATTGATTTGACCATCAATCCGAATTTAGTGTATACTGGCGGTATCTATTATGACGATGATTTACTTAAAACAATCGTCAATGCTATGAATCAAATACTCAATTCACTGTATTATTCGTTAAATTTTTAAACGTTTGAACGTTGTTAATGTATGTAAAAAAAGGGTGCTTGTATGAAAAAAAAAATTTGTGTAAGGAATGTTTTGTTATTTGTTCTTATTTCATTGTTCTTATTTCCTGTTGCATTAAGTGCTTCTGGTAGTTTTATTTCTCAAAATCCTTCAAATCCGTCCGAATACCAACAAGCAATTCCTTTGTATTTTACAGGTACTAGTTCTGATCCTGGAAATTTATATCTTGATGCTTATGCTAATAATCCTGATGTTGGAATAGAGTTGTGCGATCTTGGAACAAAATATGTTGGTGCGTTTTATGCAATGAATGTTGCTGGTTCTTGGAGAAATGCTCTTGTCACCTACTCTTCAAGTAATACTGCTTTTGGTCAAACGACTGAAGATACTGGAGGAGGATGTTATGCCACGGTTCCTGGTTTTATTACCGTATCTCCTTCTGATCTGACTACTCCTAATCCTGATGTTAAAAAAGCGGCTCTTCCAGGAAATCTTTGGATTGGCCATGCTACAAATTCAAATCCTGGTAGTGTAACTGATTTTGTGTATTCTGAAGGTGACGCTAAATTTAGAGGTGGTTATACTGTTCCTCGTACATTTTCTTCAGCAACGAGACAAATAACACTTTCAACGCCTGAAATTCAATTTCAAACGTCATCAACAACCTTTTCTAAATCAGCTGATGATGATTCTTTTGGTGTTTCTTCTGAGCGTCCTTTAGTTTTGGGTGTCTGTGATGATGCTACAGGTGTTAGTTGTTCAGCAGGGCAAGTATTAACTTCGCCTACTTTTCCTTTAAGTTTTGATTCGGGACTCTCTTCCGGTCAAATCAATGATCAACAGACTCATACAAAATATGCTGTTTTAAACAGTCTGGGTCAACAAATGTGTATAGGTGCGAATCTTAATCCTATATTATCTTCAGTATCTCCTGATCCTATTTATTACAGTCAAACATTAAACATGCAATTTTCAGTAAGAAATCCTCGTGACTCACCTTTTGAATTAAGAGGTGGTAATGTTGATGTGACTACTCCTTTTAATGTTCGGGTTCAAATTTATGAAACCTCAAACCCTGCAAATGTTGTTTATTCTAATTCTCAAACAGTTAGTTCTTCAGTCTCTGTTGATGAAACAATTCCTTTTTCGTTGAATTGGCCTGCTTTGGAGCATAGTGGAACATATACTGTCGAGGTTGAATTGGACACTGATGATGATATTGTAGAATGTGATGAAACAGATAATATTGCTACAACTACATTCGAATTACTTCCAATCACCATGCCTGAAATTTTCATTGATGGTGTTAATACTGATGAATTTCCAAGAGCTAATGAACCCTATAATGTGACTTTTCATCTTGAAAATTCAGATGGGGATATTCTCAATGATGCTAATGTGATTCTTACAGAAAAAAATGGTCTTAATTTAGCAGTACCTACACAAACATATGATTCTATTATTGATTCATCTTTGAACACTGAACAAAGGGGTATTATTTCTGTATCTCAAGCAAGATTTAAAACAGATTACTATGGTAATACTAGTTTTACATTCATACCTACTTTTGACAAGTTATATGATGGTGGTTTTGGTGTTGATCTCGAAGATCACGTTGGTAATTATTCGCTATCATTCACTGGAAATCAATCTGATGGTGAAAATTTCAAATTCATAAGAAGTGGTAATTTGACTTCCGATTATTTGCTTACTATTAATCAAACAAATTATACTGGATCTTACACTACTAAAAATCTTCCTCATCAAACGATGGTTATGCAGGTTTTAGATTACGCGTATCATGTTTATACTAATTTCATTAATACTATTACTAATTAAATATCAAGAATAATACATGGGGTGTCAGTATCATAATATTTTCAAGACGAAAAAAGATGGTTGGTTTATTTGTACTTATAGTCTTGTTTTTTATCTCTTCTTCTTTTGTGAGTTCTTTAATTCCCGAGCCTGAATTTACATACACTAATGGTTCTCTAGTTCACACTCTTGATTATGATCGCATGTATCAGAATATTTCTGGTTCTCCTTATGGTAGCGATTCATATATGGATCATACAATAACAAATCCTGATATGCAGTTATCTCTTTGTCATGAAAACCTTAGTGTTGGTGATGGTATTGACATTGCTTATACTTCTAGAAATAGAACACATATTTCAAGTTTGCTTAATTTTAAACCTCTTGTTACTGAAGTAACTCCTCATAGTAATGGTGGTGATTTGTTTAATTGTACGACTGTACCTGTTGATTTATCTTCTGCAAGAGCTTCTTACCCTGGTAAAATAATACCTGTTCTTATAAAAAATCACACTGCAAATAATCCTAATTCATATATTTATGATCAAAATTCAACTGAAATATATGGTTATGCTGATTTGCTTCTTAACGGTTCCTATAAGGTAAGTGTTCGTGTTGACGGACCTCCAAAGACATATTATATTTTCACAGAGTCAGTTTATGATCAGAATAATAGTATTATAGATAGTTCTTCAAGACAGTTAGTCACTAGTATTATTAATAGTTCTAATGTTTCTGGTAAAGAACAGATTCTTGCTCCTAATGAAATGTTAGAATATCAAGAGTCGTTTAAAGGCGGTGAAGAAGTTATAGTAAATGGTCTTTCTTCTCTTGAAATAAAAATGTATGATCCTTGCAGTCCTATCAATGAATCAGGTTATTACATTATGGATGATAGTATTGGTAACAATTCTGCTCAAAACAGGAATACTACTTGTATTGAAGTAAATAATTTGACAAATGTGGTTGTTAATTTTGGTCAAGAATTTATTAATGGTAATAATAATCGAACAAATGGTAGTAAACGAGAAGATATGTGTGCTGTTATCGTAAGAGATTCACATAATATAAGTTTTGAAGGTTTTAAATCATATCAATATTATTATGGTATTTGCATCGAGAATAGTTCAGTTGATATTTTTGGAACTCAATCATCTCATAATATTCATGGTGCAAAGATATCAAATAAAAGTACTGCATTATTTTCAGACACTGTTTTTTCTAATTCTGATTCTGAAATTATTGTTGAAGATGATTCGACTATTTCTTTAAGAGATGCTTCTTTCGAACTCTCTGATGGAAATCCCTTAAACACGACATATCTTGATTCTGATGCTAGTA
This sequence comes from Nanobdellota archaeon, assembly GCA_051819745.1. Lineage (GTDB taxonomy): Archaea > Nanobdellota > Nanobdellia > Woesearchaeales > SKGA01 > SKGA01. The sequence goes on from JBNJGO010000005.1 coordinate 14,739, forward strand.
ATGTTCAAATAAAAACTGTTGATCCTCGTCCTACAATACCAAATATTACTATTGGTGATGGTAGGGAACTTAGAGATATTGGTCAATATATACAATATGATAATCTTAGTAATTCATCGTATGCTAAATTAATATTTCATTTTGATGAGTATGCTCAAAGTAATCTTTCTAAAAAAGTTGCTATGGATAATATTTCTATTTACAAATATAATGGATCTAGAAAATCAGAAATACTTGGTTATAATTTTTCAGTCAATGAAACTGATGGTTGGATTAATGGCGTATGGGAAAAAATTTATACTTTGGTTTATCCTGAAGAACAACTTATTATCAGTCCAAACATGAGTTCGTTCTCCGTATTTTCTCCTCTTGGTTTTGAAACTAATAATACTCGTCCAACCCCTGATCCTACTCCTGATCCTACTCCGGATCCTGAACCGGAAGCGGGTAGTGATTCGGGTGGTGGTGGAACTCCTTCGATGACAATGCCTCAAGACGATTCTGTACTTACATTTCCTGAACCTCCTGAATTAGAGCTCAATCTTCCTCATAATATAACTATGATGCAAGGTGGTATTAAGGAAGTTCCTTTCAATTTAACCAATGCTGGTCGTATCAGTGTTAATAATATTAGAGTGCATGCCAATGTTGATGATGGTTGGAGAAGTTCAAATGTTACGTTTTCAGAAATTTCTTCAAATACTACTGTTAATTCTTCTTTAACATTATCTTCTTATGAAAAAGCGGTTCCTGGAAGATACATTGTTCCTGTAAAAGTATATCTTAAGACACAAGATAATGTTTCTACCGACGTAGAAACTGAAATTCTTTTTGTTCATATTAAGCCTCGTCAAGAATTAAAAAGAATAAGGGTTTTAGAGTACCCTCCAGAAGTTCATATCAAGCCTTATTCCAAAATAAATGTTTCTTTTTTAGCAAGAAATGTTGGTGATTTTGATCTCGAAAATATTACTGTTACTCAAGATCCTTCTACTTGTCTTGAAGCAATTGAAGGAAGTCAAAGTATTGTATCTGGTGATGATAAAGAATTATCTTATTCGTTCATTTCAGGCAATAAAAAAACTTGTAATTCTGATCTTAAGTTTTATTCAGATGGCGATCTTGTTGGTTTTATTCCTGTCACAGTTGTTATTTCAGAACATGGTCAAGGAGGATTTTATTTATCTACTTCGAAGACCATTTTATTAATATTGTTCCTTGTGTGGACAATTATAGCTATTTCCGTTCTTCTACGATGGTGGAAACGGAAAGCTTTATCAAAAACATGATAAATGATAATTGTTTATTTTAGATGGTGTAATTATGGCTCAAAAAAAAGATGATCTTGGTTTTGACAGTTTTTTTGATGGTGGTAGTGATCATACTTCTTCATCAAAATATTCAGGAGATGTATCTTTATTCAAAAAAATATTTGGAAAACAAAAAAAATCTTCAAAAAAGAGTAATTCTTCTCAGCCGGTAAGTTCATTTTATGATACTGCTGAATCAAAGCAAGAAGATGAAATTGAACAATCAATGTATGGTGTTAATGAGAAATCATCAACAAGTAGTTCTTTTCATTCGTTATCAAATCTTTTTGGTTTTTTTTGGTGGGAACTTCTTATTCTTGTTTTTGAATTAGTCTTACTGGTTTTTATTGTACTTTATTTTTCAGGAGTTTTTATTCCATTCTAATAATATATTTTATTTTGGGTTAAAATAATATCTTAACTCATTAAAATATATTTTAGATAGTTCTTATTTTTGAAGAAAATTAATTATTACTTTGGTTTTTTGCTTGAGTTCTTCTTCTTTTTCTAATGGAACTTCAGCATCTCTATAAGAAATATTAATTATTTGATTGAAGAAATTTATTAATAATTCCTTCATATTCTTGTCGATTTGAGGAGTGTTTTTTATTTCATCAAGGATTTGAAAATATGAATTCGCGTTTAATTGAAATTTTTTTTTTAATTTGTAAAAAATTGTTCTTGTAACGTCATCTAGTTTATTATTTTCACCGTTAAAGGATCCTGAAAGTCTTTTTTCAATATCAAATTCAGAAAATTTATTTCCCACTGCGTTTGTTAATTTTATTATCTTCTTGTGTAAGTTCCAAGCAACATAGCCTATAATTCCGCTGACTATAAGAGAAACGATTGATATGATTGATGAAATTTCCATATTATACCTCTTTTTATATTTTGTAGTGTTTGCTAAATTTAAATACTTTTTCATATTTTTTTTTCTAATAATTATAATGCGCCAACTCGACTGTATAAATATAACTCTAATATTGATATGATTGCTATAAGGATGGCAATGTAATAACTGCTATTTACACTCACACTAACATTTTCAAATGTAGCCTGTTCTAAACTTGCTTTTAATGAATCCTTGTCTTCTACTCTAAATGCATCTCCTCCTGTTTTTTCAGAGATTTCTTCAAGCAGTGTGAAGTTAAATTCTAATGAATTATAGAACTTTTTGTATTCTTCGTTAACGATTCTTTCTTGTTCTTGTTTTCCTATACCAAAGCTTATTATTGTTATATTGTCATTTATTGCTCGACTTATTGTTTTGTTAGTGACATTTTGAGTTCCATCAGTTAATAATAATATGGTCTTATCTTGTTTTGTTCCTTGGAGCATATCTATTCCTTGTCTAAGCGCATAATCAAGATCGGTTCCGCTGTTTTCATAATCTATTTCAATCGATTCAATAGTTTTTCTTATCGCTGTAGTGTCTGTAGTCAGTTGGTGTCTGTAATCAATTCCTTCTGAGAATCCTAGAAGTCCTATTTGGGTGCTATTTGGTAGGATTCCAACCCATCTAGTTGATATTTCCTTTGCTGAAGATAAGCGATTAGGTTTATAATCACTTTTTGCCATACTTGATGAATCATCGATTAACAAAACATAGTCTGTCGTGCTAACAGGTTTAATATCATTTATCGAGATGGAATTTGTAGCTAACATAAATAATAAAATGATGACGATTATTTTTATGATAAGAACTATGGAACTAATATGAAATATGTTAAAACCGTGGGTTCTCTTTAATGTTGTGATGTTTCCGAAATAAGTTGCTTTTTTCTTACGGAGTTTTCTCATTGAAAGAAATGAAATTACTGTTAATCCTACAAGTATTGTGAGAAGAATTAGATTTTGAAGAGGGCTATCTATAGTGATTGCTAAAGAAAATATATTTATCGTTAAAATATTTCCACCTCTTCCCCGCCCATTGATTTAATGAATGCTTTGCTAAAATCTTCCCCTGTTGTTATCATGAAACAATGCTGTCCGTATTCGTGAAATACATCTTTGATATGTTCCATTTCTACTTTTGCTCGAACTTCATATTCTTCTCGTGCCTTTGTCATATCCGTTAAATATGTTTTTTCACTTACAGGGTCTTTAACATACATTTTTCCGATATGTTTAGGAAGTGTATAATCAACAGGATCTTTTACCATAATCCCATATACTTTTGCAAATCTATTGGCAATGTCAGGGAGAATTAATTCTGGTTTGGAGTTGATGAAATCTGATATTATAAAAATTATTGAATTTTCATCGTAATTATTGATCAGATTATTTGTCAATCCATCCCAATCTTTATCTCCACCATGTCCTTTTTTATCGCTCATGACATGAAGTAAGTGAATGAAATCGTTTTCAGGATCGACAAATCCTATTCCTTTTGAGGAAAATACACCTCCACTCACCCTATCGCCTGCTTCAACCGCTGCGTGCGATAATATTCCTCCAATTAAGGATCCAAATTCATTTTTTGTGTATTTGTTTGTTCCAAGCAACATTGAATCTGAAACATCAAGAACAATAACAATATTAATATCTCTTTCTTCACGGTATGTTCTTAAATATAATTTATCTGTTCGAGCAAATATTTTCCAATCGATACGGCGAGCATCATCTCCTTCTTGGTATCGTCTTATTTTTTCAAACTCAAGTCCTTTACCTGAAATCAAATCATAATATATTATGTTTAATCTGAAAAATTCTGTAAGGTACCCTGCTTCGTGCATCGTCTTTTTTATCAATTCTTCAAACTCGAAAGTGTTGGCGACAGGTCCTTGATTGTGTTCTGTTGTCATTGTAGATTCCTATTTATACCGCATCAACTTTTTGAAGTACTTCTTCAACTATTTTATCCGGAGATATGTTGTGTGCTTTACCTTTATAGTTCATGCTAACTCTATGTCTTAAAACAGATGGTGCTACAAATTTAATGTCGTCTGGCAAGACATAATTACGTCCTTCAAGCATTGCTTTAGCTTTTGCAGCGACACCCAAATAAATACTTGCACGAACTCCCGCACCATATTTTATGTATCGTATTCCTTCAATATTCTTGTTTTTTCCTCTTGTTGCTTCTACAATATTAAGAATGTATGTTCTTATTTTTTGAGATATATATACTGTTTTTACTTCTTTTTGGATTTCCAGTAGTTCTTCTTTTGTTATTGCTTGGTGTACTGTTTTTCCTAGTTTACTTTTTGTTGTTGCGTTTTCAGTAATTATCTTTAGTTCGTCTTTGCGAGCAGGATAATCTAAAAATACTTTAAGCATAAACCTGTCAAGAACTGCCTCGGGGAGAGAGTATGTTCCTTTGTTTTCAAGAGGGTTTTGTGTTGCAAGAACTAAGAATGGTGGTTGAAGGATGAACTCATCATTTTCAATGTTTATTTTTTTCTCTTGCATCGCTTCCATTACTGCAGCGTGCGTTTTTGGTGGTGCCCGGTTTATTTCGTCTGCGAGAACGAAATTAGCGAAAATAGGTCCCTTGTATGTTGTGAACTTTGAGGTTTTAGGATTATATATTTGCCCTCCAATAACGTCTGCAGGAAGTAAATCTGGAAGAAACTGTATACGTTTGAATGTGGTTCCCGAAATTGTTTTTTGCATCGTTTCAACAAGCAATGTTTTTGCAAGTCCTGGAACTCCTTCCATCAGAATATGAGAATCACACATTAATGATATTGTAACTTGTTCTGTTATTTGTTCTTGTCCTATAAATACTTTTGATATTTCTTGTAACATTCGTTTTAATTTTGCCGAATATCTTTTACAATTATTAATGCTGATGATTCCTTTTTGTTCAGTAGTTTGATATGTGTTTTCTGGATCTGGTTCTTCAATTGTAGGTGTTTTTTCCTCTTGTTTTTCTTCTGCTTGAGAGTGCGGTTCTTGTCTTTCATTTACAATTGTTTCCTTCTCCTTTTGAATTGTTGGGTTAGGAAGAACTGTTTCTCGTTCTTGTTGTGTTTTTTTGAGCTGTTGAGATAATGCCTTATTTCGTTTTTCAATTTGATTGACTTTTTTTAGAAGTGTGGTGATATTATTGTTTGTATTTTGTTTTGTTGTTTTTTTCTTAGTTGCTTTCTTTCTTGTGGTTTTTTTTGGTGGTCTTCCTGGACCTCGTTTTTTTTGAGTTGTGCTTCGTGTTGCTTTCTTTCTTGTGGTTTTTTTTGGTGGTCTTCCAGGACCTCTCTTTGTATTTGTTGTTTTTTTCTTAGTTGTTTTTCTTGTTCCTTTTTTTCGAGTATTTTTTGATTTAGAATATGATCTTGCTGTCTTACGTTTAGTTCTTGGCACAAACCCCACCTCTTTTTTTTGTAATCTAGCGTCTAGTATTTTCACTACTATTGCTCTTTTTGTATTCCTATGACTATTGAACATTTATAAATATTTTCTTTTCATAGTCTCACTCCCAAAAGATAGTATTAACAATTTTGCATATTTATTATTCGTTCCGATCTTCCCAAAAACACCTTCGTTGAGGTTTTTTCCCTTCCACATTTTATGGTGAAAGTTGTTTTTTATCTTGTTGGTTATACAATGTTATTCCTTTTGGGACAGAGCCCTTTTCATCAAACTTTTTTCTGCCTTGATTTTATATGTTATTGCTATGTGTTGTATTATACTCTGAAATAATTATGCTTTCATTAGAGCGGTAGTATCATCATCTTGTGTTTGTTATTTTTTTAGGTCATAAAAAATATTGTAAATATCTTATTACATACATTTATTGCATATTCTATACTATGTAATTATTGTAAAAACATTTATTAATAATGGTTATGTTGTTGGTGTTTATTATGGTGTTTAGTTGTTTATATGAGGATTATTTTATAATAAATTACCCCTTTACACTGTTAAGAGAAAACGAAAATTTATAAATAAATGGCACTTCAGTGTGGTTGAAACCATACTGATATGCGTTTCACAGCTCCACTTTCCAAAAGTGGTGTATTTGTAACGCACAAAAAAAGTGGTGAGGTGTTTAATAAAATGAAAAAATTAATGATGGTAATGATTGCACTAGTTGGTGTAGTTATGACTGTAGGAATGGCTTTTGCAGCAACTCCACAAGGGGCAAATGTGGAATCTAATACTGATGAAGGTGAATTCGCAGGTGTAACTGCTGGAACTGTAGATGTCACTGATGGTCATATATACAATAATGACTTGAACACGACAATGTCAACATACCGATGGTCTGGTATTTATGGAAATGTTTCAGGAAACATTGTATTAAGCGATGATGATTCTGATGTTTTGTACGACTGGACTGCACAAGGTAGGTTAGTTTACGCTTCCGAAGGAACTCCTGATTGGACAACTCTTGGAGATGCCGTTGAAGGTGATGTAACAACTGCTTATGCTCATCTTGGTGGTACTGATAGCGATAACTATGCTACAACGTTCACAGGTACTTCTGAAGACATTGGATCTGGTTTGTTTTCAATCAATTCTGACTTTGCTCAAACTTATGACAACGAAACAACTGCAAGTTGGAAAACATACTCTTTGACAGATGGTTCTTCTAACATTGTATTTGCGGGTCTTGTTCAACCATCTGGCGCAGCAAGTTATAAAGGTTCAACTGTTGATTATCAGATGATCGTTCCAGAAGATGGAACTGTTGCAACTGGTACTGGTACAACAACTTATAACTTGTACGCAGAACTACAATAAATGGAAACGTTGTTTCCTTTTTTTATTTTTTTATTTTTTGATTAATTTATGTTTATTTCAACTACATAAAGCCATATATCAAAGTTATGAAATTGATTAAATATAATTATTTATTACTTGATGATTGAGAACAAACTTTATAAAATACTTTGGTCTCATGAAGTTCAAGTATTGTAAATTAATAAAAAACAATGAGGTGTTTTTGTAATGAATATGGGAAAATTATTCGCTATCTTTGCAGTGTTTTTGATGACTGCTTCGCTAGCTTTCGCAGCTCCAGGTGGTGCAAGTACTACCGTTGGTGCTAGTGAGCAAGCGTCCGGAACATCATCAACTGCTGTTGATACAGAAGGCGGAAATGTTACATCTGTTGATGTATCTGGAACCAGTGTTACTGGTAAATGGGCAGGTTTCTTCGGAAACATAAGTGGAAATATTATGCTTGGCGACTCATCAAATAATGAGTTTTTCGAATGGACTGTTAGTAATGTTACAGGTGCTGTAGTTTATGCTGCAAACACATCTGTTACTGACTGGGGTCTTACAGCGGCTGCTGAAGCTGATATGCCTTCATATGTTCAAGGTTCAGGAACTGATAACTTTACCAATACATTCACAGCGACTGAAGCGTTCAATTCGAACTCGGTATCTGTAGCTAGTGCTCCTGTTGCTACAACATGGAACTCTACTGGTGTTGGAAACTTGAAAACGTACGCTTTAAAGAGTGGTGCTGATAGTGCTTCGGTTTTCGCTGGAATGGCAGTTGATGATACTGATGGTTTCAACGGTAACTCTGTTGATTATCAAATTGTTGTTCCTTCAGAATCAACAACAACATACAGTTTCTATTTAGAACTACCATAAGGTTGTTGTTTTTTTTTATTTTTTTATTTTTCTGTTCATTCTTTTCGATCTAGCAATTGTTATGTTTACTATTATTTTGCTTTAGTCTTATAGTTTTTTTTCGTTGTAATTGGTTTTTTCATAGGCTTTGTTCAAAAGCAATGTGAGGATTTACAATCATTTATTTTGGACGACACCTTTCATTCGAAACATTTATAAAAACATGTTCTTCTCAGTATAGGTAAAGGGTTGAGAAAATGATATCAAAAAAAGTGTTTTTTACGTTGTGGGGTGTTGTGTTTTTACTGTTTTTATCTTCGCTTGCTTACTCTGCAGATATTCATGTCGCTAATTCTGAAGACTGGAAAGATGTTTATAGTGTTATGCTAAAAAGTTCCTTGGAAGATAATAAAGGGTTTTTTCTCAATTCAGATACTTTAACAGGTTTTACTGAAGTCACTTCTCGAAATGATGATATTTTTTTATATGAATCAAATAATCCTTACATTAATAATCTTGATGGGCAATTATCTTCTGTCGGTTATACTACTCAAGTGGGTTCTGAATCTTCTCAAATGAATTTAGATCTCGATCCTCGTAACGGTAAGTATTATGTGATTTCTTCTGATAATCCTCGAGTAGGTCTTTCTTTAGCGCCTCTCGCGATCAAGGAAAATGCGTGGGTGTTTATTGTTGATGATCAAACTGCTGGTCAAATCGCAAATCGTCTTGAAGATGCTGATTCTGTTATTGCTGTAGGAAATTTTAAAAGAACTGTTCTTGAACAAATTGAAGATACGTTCACAGAATGGATTGATAATGATAATTTATATGCTAATAGTCAAGAATTAGCTGATCGATTCGGTGTTGATGATACTGTTATTCTTGCAGATGGTTCTTTTCTCGAAGTTGAATTTTTTAGTGGAAGGACGCCGGTTGTAGTTTCAGGTCATAATAAAATTCTTAATGATACTTATTCTTTTTTGAAAGAAAAAGATGTTTCTTCTGTTGTTATTGTTGGAAATAAACTTTCCACTATTGGCGAACAAATAAGATCGCGAAGCAATAAAGAAATAAGTATATTTATTAAATTCGGTCAGAGCGATACCTCAAATACTGGAACTGTTTATGCTCTGACAATGTATCCTTTACCAAAACCAACTCTTTCTCTGACGGTGAGTGATGCGATTTATGATCCTGAAAATGAAGAATTAATCGCTCGTTTCAGAAATCTTGGTTCTGCAGGAGTATACGAAGTCTCTTCGATAACTGTAAAATCAAATGATGTTGAATTAGTAAGTGCTTCTGATGATTCTGTTCGTTACTTGGCTTCTGGTGAAACATTGCCTGTTTCATTTAATGTTAGTCTTTCCCCTTCAGAAATTACTAATGAGACTATGGTTGAATTCTATACTTCGTTCGGAGTTTATCCTTCTCAACTTGAATCTTTTTTAACAATGGAAAATAAGTTTGGTCCTCCTTTTGCAATCCCTTTAACTCTGAAAAATCTTGATGATGATAATACTAAGTTAGAGATTGAAGATGTTGCTTATTATAAGAGTCTTAATCGTATTGGGATTAGTTTGTACAATAATGGTTCTCAGGATGCTTATGTTTCAACAAAAATCCATAATGTTGTTATTAATGGTATTGAACAAACCCTCTATAAAGAAAGTGAAGTTCAATCTGGAAAGTTAAAAACAGTTTATGTTCCGGCATCTCTTGATAAAATTGATATTGAGGATAATGATAAATTTTCACTAGTTATAACCTATGGTGCTAATAAAGATTTAAAACTTAAAAGTATTCGTGCAGAGTATCCATTCAAAATAGTTTCAGGTATTAATACCACTATGCTTGTTGGAGCTATTGTTGTGGTGTTGTTGTTAGTTGGTACTCTTCTCTTTTTCAAAAAGAAAAAGTCATCAAAGAAGCCGTCTAGTGGTGCTTCTTCCAAGAAAAAGTCCGGTTCTGATGCTAGTTCTAAAAAAGAGTCTTCGAAAAAAGAAGAAAACAAACCTTCTTCAAAAAAGAAAACTCCTGCAAAAAAGAAGTCCAACAAGAAATCCTCTTAAAATCAAACAATTAATGGTAATATTTTTTTCTATTTTTTATTATATTCTTTCTTTATACCTGTGCTGTTTCATGTAATATATAAACGCACTTCTTTTTGAACAACCTTTTATTCGCAATATTTAAAAACATTCTTCTCTGACTTTAGTACATGGCTCGCAGAAAACCACTTCCGTTTTGGACGTTTCTTGTCGTAGGTATTCTTATCTCTGGTTATGCTTTAATAATTCGTCTTACAAGTGATAGTGTTAACGAGAATGCAATGGAATTATTCATTTACATTGGCTTGTTTTTCATGCTTTTAGGCGGTGTTAAATGGCTTATGAGGTGGTTGAAAAAAGATTCTCTTTCTGAGAAAAAACTTGCTGAGCGCATTGGTGGTGTTGATACTATTGATAAAGATGAATCTGCTCTTCTCAAAGAAAAACGAGCTCGTTTACAACAAAAGCGACAACAATCAGCTCCTAATAAAGGAAATTCTCAAAATAATGCTACGACTCCTCGCATCATATTATGTTCTAAGTGTCAAACAAAGAATTTTTCCACTTCAAATTATTGTCATATGTGTGGTTCTTCTTTGAAATAATCCTGTGTGTTCATTTCTTTAGTTATTGTCTTTTATTCAAAAAGTTTTTAAACAATTACTTCTTTAGTGGAGATTATGGGACAAGACACGATGAAAACAATCTTCTCACGACGAAGCTGTCGTTTGTATAAACGAAAGAAAATTCCTCGGGAGTTAGTATATCGTTGTGTTGAAGCTGGTATGAAAGCACCGTCAGCAGGTAACGTTCAAGATACTGTTTTTGTAGTAACATCAAAAAAAGATATCATCAACAAATTACCTGAATTGTGCATGGGTCAAGATTGGATATCTTCTGCACCAACCGTTATTGCAGTGTGTTCCCAACCTCAAAAGATGGCTGAATGGTATGGTGAGCGTGGCAGACACGTTTTTTCTGTTCAAAATGCAGCTGCATCCACTCAAAATATTCTTCTCTCAGCACAAGCTAGTGGTCTCGCATCCTGCTGGATTGGTGGTTTCGATCAGGAAAAAGTCGATTCTCTTTTTGGAGTGAAAGGAAAAGGTCGGGTTGAAGCTATCGTGACGCTAGGTTATTGTAAGCAACGTATTCGTTCTAAAGACGAGAAAAATATTGAATTACGTCTCTTTTTTGATTCTTTCGGAAATTGGCGTTATAATGAAGACTTGTATCGTAGAGATTACGCGTTGAATATTGAAAATAAGGTTAAAGAGTCGTTTTCTGATTCTGATTCCTTTGCTTCTCAACTAAAAGGTTCTTTTTCTGATTTGAAAGAAAAATTTTCTAAGAAAAAATAATCTTTTCACCGGAAATATGACTGGACACTCCCTCGCAACTTTTTTAAAACAACACGTGTTGTCTTTGTATTCTCATGGAACAAAATTCGATGTCATCTTCTCGTTTTCCTTTATTTCCTCACGATGAGATTCGACCAATACAGGATGAAATCATCACTACTATTGCAAACTCTATCTCTGAAAAAAATCATGCTGTCTTGCATGCGCCAACTGGTCTTGGAAAAACAGCTGGTAGTCTTTCACCGGCATTAAAAGAAGCTTTAGACACTGGTAAAACTGTTTTTTTTCTCACTTCAAGAAACACACAACATAAGATTGCTATTGAAACGCTTCAAGCCATCAAGAAAAAACATTCTGTTAAGATAAAAGCAACTGATTTTGTCGGGAAACAATGGATGTGTATTCAATCAGGCGTTTCTGTACTTAGTTCTACTGAATTCGGAGAATATTGTAGGGCGCTTCGTGAAGATCATAAATGTATGTTTTATGAACGAGTGAAAAAAGGGGATTCCCTGACGTCTGAAACGAGATCTGCCCTTGAGGACCTTAACAAGCTAAGTCCTGTTTCTGTTGAAACCATACTCGAGGTTGGTAAGGAGTACAAGCTTTGCCCTTACGAATTAGCTTCTCTTCTCGCTTCCAAATCAAATGTTATCATTACTGATTATTATTATCTTTTTCATCCTGATATTCGTGATCATTTTCTTTCAAAAAATGACATTCAACTCGAAAATAGTATTATTATCGTCGATGAAGCTCACAATCTTCCTTATCGTATAAAAGATCTCGCCAGCGAATATCTTTCAACCACACTTCTCAAACGAGCGATTACTGAAGCTAAAAAACATTCGTATCCTAAAGCAAAAACTATTCTCGAATCATTGCTTGATACTGTTGAAAAAATGGCTCCTTCAAATGGTGATGAGCGACATATTACTAAAGGTGAATTGACAAGTAGAATAACAGACATACAACCTTATGATACTATTCTTGATTTTTTCTCCACAATAAGTGATGAGATTCGAGAACAACAAAAACAATCTTCAATCGGTGCAGTTGGTATTTTTCTTGAAAAATGGTTGGGTCGTGATGAAGGATTTACTCGTATTATAGCTTCAAAAAGAGGTGTTACCACTGATGTTGCTACTATAAGTTATCGTTGCCTTGATCCGAGCGTTATTTCTCGAGAGGTTATTGCAAAGTCTCATTCGACAATTCTCATGAGTGGAACACTCACTCCTCCTGACATGTACATCAAATTACTTGGTTTTCCAGAAGATTCTACTGCTTCAAAAGTTCTTCCTTCTCCATTTCCGGAACAAAACCGTTTGAATATGATTGTTGCAAAGACAAGCACTAAATACACGTCTCGAAGTCCACAGCAATACGCTGAAATGGCGAGGATAATAAGCGATATTATAAACGAAACACCTGGTAATAGTGCTATTTTTTTCCCAAGTTATAAGATAAAAGATGATGTCTCAGCATATTTTGACAATGTTGAGAAAACCATTTTTCAAGAAAGAAAAGAGATGTCTCAATCAGAACGAGAGGATGTTATATCTCGTTTTAGAACATATCACAAAACAGGTGCAGCACTTTTAGCGGTAGTTTCAGGTAGCTTTGGAGAAGGTATTGATCTTCCTGGCGATGAGCTGAAAACAGTTGTTGTCGTTGGTTTACCTTTGGGAAGGCCTGATCTCGAGACTAAAGCGCTTATTAATTATTACGATTCAAAATTTGGTAATGGTTGGAATTATGGGTATGTCTATCCTGCTTTCAATAAGATTATTCAAAGTGCCGGTCGTTGTATTCGTAGCAAAAATGATAAAGGCGTGATTGTTTTCCTTGACGAGCGATTTACATGGCCCAGATATTACGGGTGTTTTCCAGAAACATGGAATATTAAAGTATCTGTTAATAAGTATAAGGAAAAAATTCGAAATTTTTTCAATAAAGGGTGATACATCATGGTAGTATTGAAGTCAAAACCAAAGGATTTTATTGTTGTTGAAAAATATGACGATTCTATATTTTCAGATGAACCAACTTCTTTTCTTGCTTTTGAATTGAAAAAAAATAATTATACTACTGAACGGGCGGTTTCACACATCGCTAAGCATCTTCATGTTCCTCGAAAAAATATTTCATATGCTGGAACAAAAGATAAGAACGCGATCACCACTCAATTAATTTCAATTTTTGGTGTTAATAAGGAAAAAGTTGAATCAATTAATCTTGATGATATCACGTTAACATTCAAAGGATATGTATCTCGACGATTATCGCTTGGCGATCTTAAAGGCAATTCCTTCACTATTATTATTCGAGATGTGCCTTCAGATTTCACATTGCCTTTTACTTCAAAAGAAGTTGTTTATTTCCCTAATTATTTCGATAAACAACGTTTCTCCTCAAATAATGTTCGGATTGGAAAAGCGATCATAAAAAAAGAGTTTGATGATGCTTGCGATATTATTTGCCAGTCAGATAATGATTGGTCGCAAAAAATATCTTCTTATCTTGATGATCATATGAATGATTTTGTTGGGGCATTGCGGTTGTTACCCTCGAAAACATTATTATTTTATGTTCATGCTTTGCAAAGTTATTATTTCAATATGTTTTTAGGAAATTATATTGAATCAAATTATGCTCGATATATGACACTTTCATTTGATTTTGGAGATCTTGTTTTTCCATTGGATATAGATAGTATTTCACGATCAGATATTTCGTTCCCTCTTTTTGGTTATGATAGTGAACTTAGCGAAGAACAAGTAAACTTGTTAAGTGATGATGATATATCGATAATTGATTGTATTAATCGTCAACTACCAGAATTATCTTTAGAAGGGAGTATGAGAAAAGCATTTTCAAGCGCAGAAAATATTTCTTTATTCAAAGAAACTTCTCAAGAAAAAACCACAATAACAGCGTCTTTTTTCCTTCCTAAAGGGGCGTATGCTACTATTCTTCTCAAGACTATTTTTCCTGAATTGTTTTCTGCCAGTTGATAATACTGTTAGTAATATTGTTTCGATCTTGCTTTAAATTTAAATCTCCTCTGAGTTTCAAAAGTGGCATATTTTCTTTTTCAATAAGATTGAGAATAGGTTCTGTTTTTTTGTGATATGTGTTCAATCGTTCTTGAATTATTTCAGGTTTGTCGTCTTTTCTCCTTATCAGTTTAGTCTCGCACTCATCACAAATACCTTTTTCTTTTGGCGGTTTTGTACTGAGATGATATGTATGTCCGCACGAAGGACAAACCATTCGTTGCGTTAATCGTTTTATTATTGCTTGATCCTCAAGTTCGATTACGATAACACCATCAAGTTTTCCAGTCTTTAAAATAAACTGTGCTTGGTTGATATCTCTTGGGAAACCATCGATGATAAAACCTCTTTTCACATCATTTTTTTCAAGTCGAAGTGTTATTATTTCTTCAGTGATATGATCTGGCACTAGTTGTCCTTGTTTAACATCTTGTTCCACTTGTTTTCCAAGTTCATCTTGTTTTTGTATATGTTCTCGAAGCATATCTCCCACTGATAGGTGTGTGAGATTGAACTCTTCACTGATAATTTCGCAGATAGTTCCTTTCCCTGATCCTGGAGGTCCAATAATGCACAATTTATATTGTTTTTCAGTCATTATAAGTTCACCCGAAATATTTTTCAGTAATGGTTGTTTTTTCTTCTTGTTTAGCCCAGAGTGCCGTTATGATAGTAATATGTTCTTGTATGTCTGGTTGGATTGTTTTCCAAAAAGTTATTGCTTCTTTCAAAAAAGTTATTTTTGATTGTTCAGTCGGTTTGATTTTTACAAGTAATTGTTTTCGTTTAAAGGATTGTAATTGTTGATATAATATTTGAATTTCAGGTCGTTTTTCATCTGGAAAAGAACTTGCTTCCGTCATTGTTTGAAGAGATGAATCTGGTTGGAGTAATCCTTCGTACAAATCACTTATTTCTTCAAATAAGGTGCTGAGTTGGTCGATCATAGTGTTAAGAATTGTTTTTTCAGATTCTGAATCAACATCTATTGTTCCAATACTGTTTTCAAATTCTTGTATTGATAAAAGGTTGTGTTTTGTCAAATAGTCATTCAATGTTGTTGTCATATGTCATTTGGTTTCTCGATTGTTTAAATATCTTTCTTCTTTGTGGTTTTGTTTTTATTAATATTATGTAATGAAGTGTTGTCGTTTCAATTAATTATTATTACTATTTTTTATCATAGACATATACAAACATTTTTAAACACAAACAAGTGTTATAGTTTCACAATGGATATTTTTGCTATTCTCGGAATCGCTTTGGTTGTTATAGTCATTATAGTATCATTGAAATTATTTCGTAGTGTTTTCAAAACAATAATTTCGGTGGTGGGATTATTATTGGTGTGCGGTATTATTTTTGGTGTGCTTGTAGCAAAAGATATGCAAGATTTTAAAGAAGATTTTCTTACCAATGATTCCACATATCTTCTTGAAGACAACGGCTCTATTGTTGCTGGTTTTAAATCTGTAGGATTTGATTTTTCAACATTCCAACCAGTATCTGTCGATAATAAATCGTATCCTCCTGAAAATATTTCTTCTGATGATCCTATTCATTTTTACATCGACAAAGATATTTTAGTTATGGTTGAAAGTGATTCTTCAGAATTTGCTGTTGGGAGTCAAGAATTATTGGATTCAAAAGATGAGAATATGCGCTCACGAGGGTTTATGGTTTCTCTCTCTTCAACGCTAGTTCAAAACGGTCCGTTATATTTGTTTAAGCAAATCAAGAATGAAACCGTCACTATTAAACCTTCAAGATTTATCTTTGAAGTAATGTCCTTTACTCCTAAAAAATTATGGTCTGGTGTTGAGGGTTCTTTTGTTGATAGGAAAAATCAATTGAAGAATATATCCTTATCAAAAAATAATGAGAGTGAAACTTAACTTATTAGTTGAGATTAATATGTGTTGTGAGGTGTGTTTTTATGAGCTTTTTTGATAAATTACAATTTTGGAAGAAATCGGATGACTTATCTTCTGATCCGTTCTCTTCTGATGCTGATTCTTCGTTTTCTGGAGCTGATGATTCGACAAACCAGTCAATCTCTGACAAGAATTTTTCACAAGGGGAACTTCCTCCTCTAGATTCTTCCAGTCAACAAACGGGTTCTGCGGACTTTGAGAATGATCCTGGATTTATGGATCCTAATGCTCACGCTTCAGGAGATAATACTCCTACTGATGACAATCAACCTCAACCAAATCAATATCCTCAGGAGGGACAATCTCAAGCTGGTCAACCTCAACAAAATAATTCTGATGATACTGTGATGATGTCTTCTGATGAGGGGGATCGACCTATTGGTAAAGAATTAGCTGATAAATATATTAATAGCGAATCAAGATATGATGTTTCTCAAAATAAAAATCAACGGCAAGCGACTAATCAACCTTCTCAACAAACATCAAATTCGAAAAAACCTATTGAACACTCTCTTGAATTAATCAATATCAAACTTGATTCTCTTAAAAACGCTCTTGATGCCATTTCTCAACGACTAATTAAGGTTGAGAATGAACTTGAGAAAGAATCTCGACGTCGATGGTGATATGGTGCGTTTTCAAACTGTTCTTGCCAGATCATCTTCTTTTCTGTCATTCAAAAATAATTGGTTTATTCTTTCATTAACAACAATTGTCATTCTTTTGTTTGATATTTTTTCAAAACAACTTATTAGATATCATTTTCAACCAACATCTGGATTTATCTCTATAACACCAACCTCAAATACTGGTTCTTTATTTTCATTATTCTCTTCTTCAATGTATAGTAATATTATTTTCATCATCCTAACAATTATTCTCATCGCATTATTATTTGTTTTTTTATCGACAACCCCTCAATTATTTTCAAGAAATAGTTTTTTGTATTCGGGTTTGATTGTTGGTGGTGCTCTTGGAAATGGTTTCGATAGGGTGTTGTTTGGCGCTGTTTTTGATTGGATTGACATAGCTTGGTGGCCAGTATTTAATATTGCTGACACTGCAATTGTTTGTGGAGTTATCTTGATGTGTGTTGTTCTTATCAAAAAAAGGACTGAATGGTGAGTGTATGCGTATAGTCTTAGTTCGTCATGGTGAAACAAATTACAATGTTCTTGGTCTTTGTAGTGAAAAACCAGGATATAATGTATACTTGACGACTCGTGGTGAACTTCAAGTCAAGCGTATTGCCTTGCAGTTAAAACCGTATTCTTTCGATTCAGTTTATGTTTCTGATTTATTTCGCACTCAGCAAACAGCACATATCATAAACGAACACCATCATGTTCCTCTCAGCGTTGATTCTCGTCTAAACGATCGTTATACTGGTTTTGATAGTCGTCCCATACGCGAGTTTAGAGAAAGTATATCTCAAGATCCTTTTCACAAAAAACCTGTTGAGGGAGAATCCTTTCAAGAAGTTAAAGCGAGAGTGCGTTCATTTATTGAAGACCTTAAGAAAAGAACTCATCATACTGTTTTGATAGTAACTCATAGTTGTATAATTCGCGTATTTTATCTTATCGTCAATAATCTCCCTGATACTGAAGTATCTTCTATTGAAGTTGCTAACGCTAGTGTTTATGAATTCGAATTATGATTTTGCTGTTATCAAGACTTATTTTATCCGTTTACACTTTGTTTTGTCTTGGTTTTAAGCGTTGTCTCCGACAATTATTTAAACAACCGTTAGTTTTCAATTCATAATGGCAAAAAAACCAACACCTGAAGAGATTAGAAAACAACGAGAAATGGAAGATATTCGAAGAGTTCGCCTTCCAAGAAATAACGAAGTCATTGGATTGTTACTTGCTCGTTTGGGTGGAAGTAGAACTAGAGTGTTGTGTACTGATGGTCAAGAAAGAATTTGTAGAATTCCTGGTCGTCTAAAGAGATCACTCTGGGTTCGAGAGAATGATATTGTTCTTGTTGAACCGTGGGAGTTTGGTGGTGACGAAAAAGGAGATATTATTTTCAAATACCGTCCTTCACAAGCTAAATGGCTTCGAAGAAAAGGTTTTCTTGATGATCTTGATTCAATGGATGAATTCTAGATTTTTTCATATTCTAAGGTGACTGTATGGACTTTAATACAGAATACAATTTGAACTTAC
The DNA here is from genome assembly GCA_051819745.1 of Nanobdellota archaeon. Classification (GTDB taxonomy): domain Archaea; phylum Nanobdellota; class Nanobdellia; order Woesearchaeales; family SKGA01; genus SKGA01. The sequence continues at coordinate 33,165 of JBNJGO010000005.1, forward strand.
CGGGTCAGAAACGGGTTGTTATTGATGGTCGGATTTCAAAGCGAGCGATAGCTTTCATTATAGATTTGATTATCATTCACCTATTATTTTTAGGTCCTCTTATAGATTTATTTCCATCATCGCTTTCCTTATCGTCCTTGAGTGAGGTGTCGTTTGGTTTTTCAATATTTTTTAGTTCTGCTCTAGGTTGTATTTTATTATTGTATTTTTCTTTGTTCGAACATTTTTTAGGAGCTACTCCTGGAATGCGTTTGCTTGGACTTCAAACATACACGTTATCTTTTTCACAAGCAGTAGTTCGAAATGTCTTTGTTATTCCTGTTTTTCCTTTCTACTTATTGTGGATTGTTGAATTATATTATCTTATCAAATATAAACAACGATTTTTAGAACGAGCAACTCAAACTAAAACCTTGGAGGTTATGACATATTCAACACAGTAATGTTTTAATGAACTTATATTTATGTACGTTTCATATTGTAATGGTGATATCATGGCAAAAAAATCTTCTTCAAAAAAACAATCAAATACAATTCCTTTCCAATTAAAACCTAGAAAGAATTCATTATTTTCAACTATTGCTATTATTGTATTCTTGCTTCTTTTTGTTAGCTTGATAGCTGGATGCGCTAGTCTTTTTATGCCTGAACAAGATACGGGTAACACTGCTCTTATTCCTATTCATGGCTCGATTATGCCAACTGGGTCAACGTCAGCTTTTGATGATGCGATTGCTTCAAGTAGTGATATTGTTTCTATGATTGAATCTGCAAATAATAATGATCAAATCAAAGTTATTGTCCTCGACATAAATTCTGGTGGTGGGGCTCCTGTTGCTTCTGCTGAAATAGCGAGAGCTGTTAAAAACTCTTCTAAACCTACTATTGCCTGGATTCGTGATGTTGGTGCAAGTGGGGCGTATTGGGTTGCGTCAAGTGCTGATACTATTGTTGCTCATGAACTTTCAACAACGGGTTCTATAGGTGTGCTTGCTTCATATTTAGAATTTTCTGGTCTTTTAGACGAGTATAATGTGTCTTACAATCGTCAAGTGTCTGGTTATTATAAGGATATGGGGACCCCTCTAAAAGAAATGACTCCTTCTGAAGAGCGTATTTATCAAAATCTTCTTGATGATATGCACAGTGTATTTATCTCAAACGTTGCACAAAATAGGAATATGTCTGTTTCAGCTGTTACGGAACTTGCTGATGGTAGGGTTTATCTTGGTATTTCTGCTAAAGAGAATGGTCTTGTTGATGTTCTTGGAAGTAAGTCCGAAGTTATTGACTTGGCACAACAACATGTTGAAGGTGATGTTGATTTTAGGCGTTACCAGGTTGAGAAATCTTTTTTTGATATGGTTCCTTCCATCTCATCAACTCTTGGACAGTCAATAGGTGTTGGTCTTGGAAAACAACTAACGACTCGAAGCACTACAACACAAACACCTACAGTATAGATGGGTAGTTTTGATGTTTTTTTCCTTCTTTTTTCTATTTGAAGATTGAATTATAAATTGTATTATATTTTTTTCTGGATTTTATTCTCTATCAAATAAATGCCTTTGATTTAAAAAAATAGGAACTTTAATTTCAAAGAATTAGTAAATTAAACTAAATTAAAAAAATAATAAAAATTATTTACTCGTCATCGTCCTCATCATCTTCTCGTCGAATAACTTTAACAGCATCCATTCGAAGAGTGATAGGGATTGGGACTGCAGCGTCAAGGAGTTCAACAACCACTTCTTCTTTTTGTCTGTCGATTCTTGAAACTTTTGCTTTTTCACGTTTGAACGCGCCACTGATGATTTCAACAATATCATTTTTTTTGATATTCATCTCTTTACTGACTTGTTCAATCATATGTGATATTTCTTCATATCCTACGATGCTTGGTAGAAGTCCTTTTGAGTATGGTATTCCAAATCCTGCTTGTTCTGCATCGCTTCTACTACCTGCTTCGATAAATATGTATCCTCTCATTCCATGAGGTCTGACTATAGAGTACACTTCGAGTTTTTTTCGTTTGACATTGCTTGAGAGAAATGAAAGTACTTGATCTTCTCTATTAGCGGTTGTTCGAAGTGCGTAAATGTGTGATTCTTGTGTGGTTTCTTGTTCTGTCACGTTACTTCACCTTTTTTAGAGTACATAATCTATGAGGTGGATGATAAATCCTATTAGTCCTATAAGCAGTATTCCTAAACCTGAAACTTTAAGGAGTGATTTATACTCCTCTCGTTCTGGTTTTTTTGTTATCTTAAAAACTCGGACACATTCTTTGTAAAATGATGAAAGCTTATTTTTTTTCATTGTGTTATCCTCAACGGAAGCAACCGCTTTCTTTTAAATATATTGTTTTTATATTTGTAGTTTAATTAACGAATTCAATACCTAAATCGGTTTCTATCTCTTTTTTACCTTCGAATTTCTTTGATTCGCGTCCTGTTATTTGGCTACTATTAACACCTGTTACGATAAGCATCACTCGAATAGTATTTTCTAAGTCTTCGCTGATTTGAGCTCCCCATATGACTTTCGCATCATCTGATAATCGTTCGCTTATGGCTTCAACAACTGTTTTTGCCTCTTCAAGTCGAAGATCGGATCCTCCTGCTACATTAATGAGTGCTCCGTGAGCTCCAGCAATATCTACATCGAGGAGTGGATTGTTAACTGCCTTATCAACCGCTTCGCTTGCTCTTTGGTCGGTATCTGATTCTCCAACTCCAATGAGTGCTACACCTCCATCTCCCATTACTGCTCTGATATCTGCAAAATCGAGGTTTACAAGTCCTGCTTTAGTGACGAGCTCTGCAATTCCTTTTACTGCGTTTGTGAGTATCTCATCTGCCACTTTGAATGCAGTATGTAGTGGGAGGTCGTGTGCAATTTCAAGTAATTTATCGTTTGGTATAACAATTAATGTATCAACACTTTTCTCGAGCATTTCAAGACCGAACATAGCGTTTTCTTTACGACGTCCACCTTCCATTTCAAATGGTATTGTAACGATTGCGACTGTTAAAGCTCCTGCTTTCTTTGCGATTTCAGCGACTACTGGTGCGGATCCTGTTCCTGTTCCTCCACCAAGCCCGCAAGTGATAAAAACCATGTCGCTTCCTTGAATGCTATTTCTGATGTCTGCTTCGGATTCTTTTGCTGATTCTTGACCTATTTTTGGTTGTCCGCCAGCGCCAAGTCCTTTAGTAAGATCTCGTCCTATAAGTACTTTCTTATCTGCGCTAGTATAAAGAAGATCTTGTGCGTCTGTATTAACTGCAATCGTTTCTGTTCCTACAATACCCACTTCTGAAATTCGGTTTATTGTATTACAACCACTTCCTCCTGCGCCGATGACTTTGATACTTGCTTTTTGATTTGATAATAGTGCTTCAAGTTCTTGATCGACAACATTATCTGGTCGTTGTAATTGTTCTCTTGTTTGAGTTGCAGTATTTCCGTTTTCCTGTTCTTTTGGTGTTTGTTCGGTTGCGTTTTGAAAAAATGAGTCCACTTTAATTCCCTCCATCGTACTAGATAGTGTTATATTGTGCTAGTATAATTATTCCTCAATTATATTGCAGTTTGCACTACCACCCTATACCGTAAAAAATTGGCGTTTTGAAATTTATAAATCTTTGTATTGTGTTCTCTCTTTTCAAAGATATTTTGCTTACAATTGGTCTTTACACGGAGTCTTTCCTATTAAGAGGTGTTTTTGAGGATTGTTCGGATCATAATATATTATGTTGATTATTAAATATATTATTCGTTTAGAATTTGATTGTAAAAAATTAAATAAAAAAATAAAAAATAAAAATATTGATTATCCTCTACTATTTCTAACAAGAACCTTGTGCAGTTTGTGTTTGTGATGAAACAACTTCTTCACATTCTGCAGGTAGTGTTCCTTCAAATTCTTGACATAATGCTGTTTTTAGACTTTCTGCATCTCTAGAACCACTATGTGTCTTTCCGTTAATCAAGAAAGTTGGTGATGCAGTTGGTGGTACTAGGCTTCCCTGTTGTTCAGTAACAACATTTTCTATTGTTTGGCTTTCCTCTTGAGCAATATCGAGTCTGTTTTCTTCATAACAGTTTTTGATTGCACTTACGTCAACACCTGCTTCTTGTGCTGTTTCTTCCCAACAAGTATCGACATCTTGTGCAGTGCATTTGTCGTTTATTGCGAGTGTGAAATCAAAGTATGCTTCTTCTCCTAGTTCTTTGAGAGCGCATAACTCTCGAACTCCTTGGTTTCCTTCAGGTTCTCCGTGTAGGGATTGTATTGAATCGCCATTTACTGAAATAATGTAATGAGGTACTATCTCAACTCGATCTCCAAATAAGTCATAAAGTTCTCCCGCAGCTTCATCTGCTGGATTTCCGTAAGGACAGAATGCCATGACAAAATAATCCAGTCGTGGTTTGTCTCCTTCGTATCCTAATGCTTGGAGGTTGTCTTGAGGGTAGTTTTCGAGTTTTGCTTCTTGAGCTTCTTGTTTTTCTTCATCAAGGTAGTAGGTCGCTCCAATTGCTTCATCCATTATCTTGTAACTTCCATCTTCAAGTTCCGTAAAGCTTTGAGGGAGTTGCGGTGTTTCCGTCCAACCTGCTGTATTTGCGATTTCTTTCTCAAAGATAAATGACGGTGCTTTTGTCAAGCCATACTGTTGTATCATATCTTCTCCTTCTCTTTCGCTTGCATCAACTGTTGTTACTTCAAATGTTGTGTTGGTGAATAGTTGTTGCTCTGAAATTTGTACTATTTGTTCTATGATTTGTTCGCAGTTTTCACATCCACTATCTGTTATTACTGTCATACCTATAGTGTCTTGTTGTTCTGGAAATAAGTTTAAGCCAAAACCTCCTGTGATTATGGATGCTATAAGAAGAACTGCGAGTCCGAGACTTGCGATTTTCCATCGTTTTCCAGGAGTGCATGTTTTTGCTTTTTTCTTATGATGTCCTGGTTCGTGGTGTTTTTTATGAGGGGTTGTTTTTTTACTTGCTTTTTTTTCATGTGTTGGTGTTTTTTGTTTACCTTTTTTTGCATGCGATTTTACCATATATATCGTACCTCACACGTGTAGTGTGTTTTTTAATTGTTAAGAACATATTTTTTTTGTTCTTAGTTATTGTTGCATGGTCATTTCTTTTTTTTATAAATGTTATGATGGTTACAGTGATTTTTGTTCTTTGTCTGCACTCTGTTAGTATTTTTCTCCATTTGATATCTTATTTTGTTGTAGATATAGTTATTATTATTTTCGTTTCTCTCTTTTGTTTTTTCTTTTTTTTTTGGTCTTCATGAGAGATTAGTTGTGATTATTTTGTATTAGTATGGTGTAAATACATAAATTTGTTACAACTCTGTTGATTTTAAATCAACTAAACGAAATATTTATATATTAGTTGTTCTTACTATAATCTTGTTGATTTTAAGTCAACGAAAATATAGTGATAGTATGAAACGAAAACAATCAGATAATAACTCTTATTCAGCAAAAACTGAATCAAACGAGAAACAAAGTAAACAAGAGTCCAAGCATGATTCGACTCAAGAGCAAATTTTGAGTGAGAGTGAAGATGTAATTGTTGAATTACAAGAACGTCTTCGTGAAAAAGAAGATGCTTTTTTACGTCTTCAAGCGGAATTTGAAAATTTTAGGAAACGAACCGAGCTTGAAAAGCAAAATACTTATGATCGGGCTCTTCGAGATGTTTTCAAAAAAATTGTAGGGGTATTTGATGATTTCGACCTCGCTCTTTCACACAAACAGGACGGTCAGAGTTTCAGGAAAGGAATGGAACTCATCTATGCAAAATTGTATGGTGTTGCTGAAGATGAAGGGCTCAAAAAAATCGACACTGTTGGTCAGCAGTTCGATCCTCAACGACACGAAGCAATGTTGGCTCAAGAAAGCGATAAGCCATCACAAGAAATAATTGAGGAACTCCAACCAGGATATTCTCTCAATAATGTGATTGTTAGAACTGCAAAAGTGAAAGTTTCGAAATGAGGGTATTTCAGGCATACTAGCGCCCTTGAATTCAAATAAAATTGGTAAAATAAAAACTAAAAAATTACAAACAATATGAAAAGGTGAAAAACTATGGGAAAAATGATTGGAATTGATTTAGGAACAACGTTCAGCGCTGTTGCAGTACTTGAAGGTGGAAAACCAGTTATTGTACCAAATGCTGAAGGTTCGAGAACAACACCTAGTGTTGTCGCATACAAAGATGGAGAACGACTTGCTGGTCAAGTAGCAAAAAACCAAGCAGTACTGAATCCTGATCACACTGTAAGCTCCATCAAACGACATATGGGTGAAGACTACAAAGTACAATTCGGTGATGAGGAGAAAACCCCTCAAGAAATCAGCGCGATGGTACTTCAAAAATTAAAAAAAGATGCTGAAGATTATCTTGGTGACACTGTTGAAAAAGCAGTTATTACTGTTCCTGCATACTTTACAGATTCACAACGTCAAGCAACTAAAGACGCTGGAAAAATTGCAGGTCTTGAAGTAGAACGTATTATCAACGAGCCAACCGCTGCATCTCTGGCATATGGTCTGGATAAAGGGGAAGAGCATAAAGTTCTTATTTTCGATTTTGGAGGGGGAACATTCGATGTTTCGATTCTCGAACTCGGAGATGGTGTGTTTGAAGTAAAAGCGACAAATGGTGATAACCATCTTGGTGGAGATGATGTTGATAAAGTATTGATTGATCATCTTGCAAGTGAGTTCAAAAAAGATAATGGTATCGATCTCAAAGAAGATAAAACCAGTCTTCAACGACTTAAAGAAGCTGCTGAAAAGGCAAAAATCGAACTTTCGACAAAACAGTCAACAACTGTTAACTTGCCTTTCATCACCGCAGATTCTTCTGGTCCAAAACACTTAAACGTTGATATCAGCAAATCTCAGTTCGAGAATATGATTTCTGATATTTTGGATAAACTCAAGGTTCCAACTGAAAAAGCTCTCAAAAATGCGGGTCTTGGAAAAGATGATATTGATAAAGTTATTTTTGTTGGCGGTTCAACACGAATCCCTGCTGTTCAAAAACTTGTCAAGGACTTAACTGGAAAAGATGGAGATAAGTCCGTCAATCCTGATGAAGCCGTCGCTCTTGGTGCAGCTATTCAAGCAGGAATTTTAGGTGGTGATGTCAAAGATGTTCTTCTTCTTGACGTGACTCCTCTATCACTTGGAATTGAAACTCTTGGTGGTGTATTTACCAAAATCATCGAGAAGAACACAACAATTCCGACAAAGAACAGTCAAGTGTTTAGTACTGCAGCTGACAACCAATCCGCAGTAACTATCCGTGTAGGTCAGGGAGAACGATCGATGTTTGAAGATAATAAAGAATTAGGACGATTCGACCTTGTTGGTATACCTCCAGCTCCTCGTGGCGTTCCTCAAATTGAAGTTACCTTCAACATTGATGCAAACGGAATCGTCAACGTCAGTGCAAAAGATAAAGGAACTGGTAAAGAGCAATCAATAAAGATAACTGCAAGCTCTAACTTGTCAGATGAAGAAATTGAAAAGATGAAACAAGATGCTGAAAAACACGCTGACGAAGATAAGAAAAAACAAGAGCGTGTAGAAATTGTTAACAACGCAGAAAGTCTCATCTTTTCATCGGAAAAACTCTTCAAGGATTTCGAAGGGAAAGTCGACAAAAAAGAAATAGAACCTGTTAAAAAAGAGATTGAAGAACTTAAGAAACTCGTTGATGCCAAAGAAAAAGATCATACTGCTATAAAGAAAAAGCATGATAAAATCAATGAGAAAATCCAAAAGTTATCTTCAGAACTCTACTCTAAAGTCGCTCAAGAACAACAAGCGCAACAAGCAAAAGAAGGTTCAGGCGATTCAAAAGGTTCTAAGAAATCATCCGATTCGAAGTCTGAAAAAGATGATGATGTTGTCGATGCGGATTTTGAAGATGTTGATGATGCTAAGGATGACAAAAAAGACGATAAGAAAGACAATAAAAAGTAATACTGTCTTTAGCATTTTTTTATTTTTATTTTTATAATATTATATTGAACAAAGCAATTAACACTATTATAATATAAATAGATTTAAAAAGTTTGTATTAGTTGTTTTGAGGATTACTAATACATTTTGTTGTTGAGCAAATAATACCTCAATGATAATATTATTAATTATGTTAATTAAAATAAAAGTATTATGGAGAGTTGTTTAGAGTGGCAGGAAAGGATTATTATGATATATTGGGCGTTTCTAAAGACGCTTCAAAAGAAGAGATTAGAAAAGCATACAAGAAATTAGCAAAAAAATATCATCCTGATCTCAATAAAGACAATCCTGGTGCTGAGAAAAAATTCAAAGAAATAAATGAAGCTGTCAGAATACTTTCTGATGAAACAAAACGAAAACAATATGATCAGTTCGGAAGTGAAGGTATGAATAATGCTGCTGGAGCGGGTGCATCTGGTTTTGGTGGTTTTGGTGGTTTTGGCGGTTCTCAAACAGGTTTTGATTTTAATGATATTTTCGATTCATTTTTTGGCGGTTCTGGTTTTGGGGGGGAATTTGGTGGTCGAAGACAACGAGCAGGCCCTCGTCAGGGATCCGATCTCAGATATGATGTTGAAATAACTCTCAAACAAGCCGCGACTGGTTTTGAAAAATCTATTTCTCTTAAAAAAGATGATTCTTGTGATGAATGTGATGGTCGTGGAGGTCATGGTGAAAAAACATGTCCTACTTGTCAAGGTCATGGTGTTGTTGAACAAGTTCAAAAAACCCCTTTTGGTATGTTTAGAACACAACGACCTTGTCCCGAATGTAAAGGTCAAGGTAAAACTGTTGAACATATATGTTCTGCTTGTAAAGGGAAAGGTTTTGTTCGAAAAACAAAAACAATCAATCTTAAGATACCTGCTGGTGTTGAAGATGGTATGCGATTGCGTGTTGAAGGTGAAGGTGAACCTGGTGAGCCTGGCGCACCTCAAGGAGATTTATATGTTTTCATACACGTTGCTGAAGATGATGATTTTAAACGTAAGGGTGAAGATTTGTACATTGATATTCCAATAACTTTTTCTCAAGCGGTTCTTGGAGACTCTATAACTGTTCCTACAATTACAGGGAAAGCACAACTTAAGATTCCTGCTGGAACTCAACCTGGAACGTATCTTAGGATGAAAGGAAAAGGTATGCCTCAAGTGAAAGGATCTGGTCATGGCGATCAATATGTAAAAATCACTATTGAAGTTCCGACATCTGTTTCAAAAAAACAAAAAGAACTTCTTGCTGATTTCGAGAAAAAAGTTAAAGGTAAACCTCCTCACAAACGACTTTTTGATAAAATAAAGGGAAATTAATATTTGGTTCTTGCTTTTGTATGTGTCTTGAGATCTTTTGAAATAACTTTTTTTACTGAAAAGATTTATAAACTTCACTTTAATTTATATTGTTACTAATATTGTAAGGTGATTTTATGGCTGATAATACTGAAACGCAAAATGAACAAAATCAACAACAAGTTAATAATATGAGTAAAGAAGAGCAAATTGGTTTTCATAAAGGGTCGATTGCTACTCTTGCTAAAGAACGCGAAGAATTATCTCGGATTGTTGGTATTGTAGAGCAATTATTACAGATGCACCTTAGTTCTCTCAAAGAATTGGGTGTTGATATTGAACAAGACGCTCAAGTTCAGCAAGCTACTTCTCAAAATCAATCCCAACCAAAACCTCAAGAGAAGAAAAAACCTATCGAAGATATCTTATAATGGTGTGTTCTCAATTGGTCGTCCATACTACTTTAGCTGATTTACGAAAAGCAGTTGTTGCTCACACGGATAATGGTCCTTATTTTGTACTTAACGACTCTTCACATAATGAAGCTATTGTAGATGGTGTTGTTTCCAAAGTTCGTGCTTCGTTATGTTATATTGATATTGAAGGTGAAATATTTACTGCCCTTAAGAAAAAAGATGTTGTGAAAGGTGATATTGTGAGTTGCAGATTATCCTTAAAATATACTAATAATTATCCTGCTTTCACAATATTATCTTTCAAGAAACGAATTGAGTAACTTGTGGTGTGATTGTGGTACGAAAGCAATTTTCAAAAAAAGATATTAAAGAATTTATTTCAAATCATTCTTTCGCTGAAAATATCCTCACAAAGAAATCTTCTGTTTTTGTTGAAGGTGATTGCTTATATGTTGATTCGTTGTTATCATTCATATACATTGATGATGCTTGGATTCCGTCATTAAAACTTCTTCAAACTCGTCCTTTATTGTTACCTCGTGTTGTCGTGGATAAAGGTGCGATAAAATTTATTGTAAATGGTGCTGATGTCATGCGTCCAGGTATTGTTGGATCAGATTCATTTTCAAAAGATTCTATTATTGCTGTTGTTGATGAGACTATGCACAAACCTATTGCCGTATGTCGGACATTATTTGATTCAAATACTTTGATGGCTATTTCTTCTGGTAAGGTACTCAAAACGCTTCATCATATATCTGATTCGTTCTGGTCGTCATAATAGATATTATTATACAGTGTTTTCTTATTTTAATCGTTTTTGTATTGTTTTAAGCCATATAACTTTTTTTAGATTTTTTTTTAAATTATATGTTATATTGACTTTTTAATTAATTAGTATTTTATAATAAAGTATTTTAAGAGTATGACAACAGAAAACCTTATAAATAGTTCTTTGTTCCCTCCTCTTTGTTCGGTAACAGTACATATGCTTATTTGTTTAAGTGTTGTTTCTGATACTGATTGGGGGATGGATTTGGTTTAAAGAACCAAACCTTTTTAAAGGGGTTAATATTCCTCAACTGCTATCTCGCGTACCTTGCGAGTGTTAATCAATCTCCACCAATTCTAACTCGAACACCAACTAATTTGGTGTTTATGTTTACGTGCTCAAATGAATGTTTGAGTACTAGAAATACAACGACGCAACCAATAGAACAAACAATTGTTTGTGACAATTCCAAAAAGTAGACGCGATTGTACGGATATAAAACGAGTTCCCGTTGATCCTGCGGGAGGTTGCTGCTATTAGGATTCGATTTAGCCATGCAAGTCAGATAACTTCGGTTGTCGGCGGAATGCTCAGTAACACGTCGTTAACTTGCCCTTTGGTCATTGATAACTTCGGGAAACTGAAGGTAAACAATGATAGGTGGTATATCCTGGAATGGTTTATCACTGAAATTCGTGCCAGAGGATAGGACGGCGGCCGATTAGGTAGATGGTGGTGTAATGGACCACCATGCCTTCGATCGGTACGGGCCTTGAGAGAGGTAACCCGGAGAGGGACACTGAGAGACTGGTCCCAGCCCTACGGGGTGCAGCAGGCGCGAAACCTTTACAATGCACGAAAGTGTGATAAGGGAATCCTAAGTGCTCATGCATTGCATGGGCTTTTGCCAAGAGTAAATATCTTGGCGAATAAGTGGTGGGAAAGACCGGTGCCAGCCGCCGCGGTAACACCGGCGCCACAAGTGGCAACCGCGTTTATTGGGCCTAAAGCGTCCGTAGCCGGTATGGCAAATCTCATGTGAAATCGTCGGGCTTAACCTGACGGCGTGCTTGAGACACTACTATACTCGAGACCGGGAGGGGTCAGAGGTATTCCGTGGGGAGCGGTAAAATGTGATAATCCTCGGAAGATCACCTATGGCGAAGGCATCTGACCAGAACGGATCTGACGGTGAGGGACGAAGGCCAGGGGAGCGATCCGGATTAGATACCCGAGTAGTCCTGGCAGTAAACGCTGTGAGCTAGATGTTGCCCCTCTTAAGAGGATGGGCAGTATCGAAAGGAAGCTGATAAGCTCACCGCCTGGGAAGTACGGTCGCAAGACTGAAACTTTAAGGAATTGGCGGGGGAGCGCCACCAGGGGTGCGGCGTGCGGTTTAATCTAACTCAACACAGAGAACCTTACTAGAAGCGACGGCAGGAAGAAGGTCAGTCTGAAGGGCTTACCTGACGAGCCGAGAGGTAGTGCATGGCCGCCGTCAGCTCGTGCCGTAAGGTGTCCAGTTAAGTCTGGCAACGAGCGAGACCTATGCCCACTATTGCTAACGGCTGTTTACAGGACCGAGCACTTTGTGGGGACTGCCTTGGAAACGAGGAGGAAGGTGTAGGCAACGGTAGGTCTGTATGCTCCGAATCTTCTAGGCTACACGCGCGCAACATTGGCAGTGACAATGGGCTGCAACTCCGAAAGGAGAAGCTAATCCTTGAAACACTGCCTCAGTTCTGATTGTGGGTTGGAACCCACCCACATGAAGCCGGAATCCCTAGTAACCAGACGTCATCAACGTCCGGTGAATATGTCCCCGCTCCTTGCACACACCGCCCGTCAAACCAACCGAGCAGGACTTTGGTAAACTTCACTTTATTGAGTGAATTGAACCCGAGTTCAGTGAGGCGGGTTAAGTCGTCACAAGGTAGCCGTAGGGGAACCTGCGGCTGGATCACCTCCTTTCTTTTTTTCCTTTCATAATCATAATATTGGTTAAGAAGAAGAAAGCGTTTGATACAGACGCATGCTCTGAACATTAGTGAAGATGCCTGCGAGTTGGATCACTTCCTTTCTTTTTTTCAACTTTTATTATAATTGTTGGATTAATTCCATTTTATTATGGACTTGGTTTGTTTGGTTGTGTTGTTGTATTTCTTCCTTATCTTACATACGCTTTTCACTTTGAGAAGACTCCTTTTCGGGCTCGTAGCTCAGCCTGGTAGAGCACCGCCCTTGCAAGGCGGGGGCCTCGGGTTCAAATCCCGACGAGTCCATCCGGAGTCGTCGGTCCAGCAACTCTTGTTGGTGACACTGACGAGTCCATTTTTTTGGCGAGGCGGTCCCGAGCAAAGCGAGGACACTGACGAGTCCATTTTTTTGGCGAGGTGGAGTTATTTGGATGATTTTTTCATCTTCCAATTTTAACTACTCGTTATGACTAAGGTGTGATTTCAAAGCTGATAACGCGTTATCAAAAAGTTATGTTTTTGATTTAGTTCATTAATAATAACTGATTTATATTCATAATCAAATTTAATTAAAATTTTTACAAAGGTTCGACATATAATATGTGTCGGATTGAGGGTTGAGATGGTGTGATTTTCAATCACATTCTTATTCACATTAATGACGCCCGTGCAAAGGAAAGAAGACAATCCTAATTAGAACACCTTATTTATTCTGCTATGGAATACTAAATAAGGCTAGCAAGTGGATGGCTTGGCTCGATATTCGATGAAGGGCGTGGCAAGCTGCGAAAAGTTCCGGCGAGGTGCATGCAACCTTTGAACCGGAAATACCCGAATGCGACTTCGCTTTAAACCCTACTGGGTGGACAACGGGGGGAACTGAAACGTCTTAGTACCCTCAGGAAAAGAAACCAATGGGATGCTGTTAGTAAGAGCGACTGAACACAGCATAGGGCAAACTGAATCCGCTGTAGAAATACGGTGGAGATGTGGTGTTGGCCGCTGTTGAATCTTCGTCGAACTATTTGAATTTTTCTGGAACGAAAAGCCATAGAGGGTGATAGCCCCGTAAAAGAACTTCGAAAAGATTTTGGCGTGTCCGAGAGTAGTGTCTACTGGAAACTAGGCATGAATGTGGGAGACATCAACTTCCAACCCTAAATATACGTCGAGACCGATAGTGAATAGTACCGTGAGGGAAAGCTGAAAAGTACTCTTGACAGAGAGTTAAAAGTCCTGAAACTTGTTAGTTATGGTGGGATGCTCATCTTCGGATGTGCATCGTGCGTTTTGAATAACGTGCCAGGGAGTGTGTCTGAGTGGCGAGATTAATCTCGAACAGAGTAGTCGTAGGGAAACCGAGACCCCGCAGTTTACGAGGGGGGAGGTGTGAAAGTGCCTTAAGTCACTTGGATACTACCCGAAGCCGGTCGATCTATTCCTGGGCAAGGTGAAGCGTTGGTAACACGACGTGGAGGCCTGAAGAAGTGCTACGAGCAAGTGCTTTTCTGACCTGGGAATAGGGGTGAAAAGCCAATCGAGACCGGTAATAGCTGGTTCCTGCCGAAATTGGCCGTAGTCAAGCCTCGATTGAGATTACAAAGAAGGTAGAGAAACGGATGAGGGATTTAGGGGAAGAAATTCCTCGGTTCCTTTTCCAACTCCGAATGTTTTTGTATTGTAGAAATCGGGAGACGGCGGCTCGTCGTAACGGTGAGTCGCGAGAGGGAAACAACCCCTACTTCAGTTAAGGTCCCTAAATACTTACTAAGTGTTAAAGGGTGAAGGTTGTCTATAACCACAGACAGCGAGGAGGTTGGCTTAGAAGCAGCCATCCTTTAAAAAGTGCGTAACAGCTTACTTGTCAAGGTTATAGGTGCCGAAGATGGACGGGACTAAGTAAGTTACCGATACTGAAGGCCTCAGAAATGAGCGCGGTAGGCAGGCGTATTGTCAGAGTGAAAGCATGTTCGCGAGAATATGTGAATCTGGCTATAATGAAAATCCTGGTGAGAGTAGGAACATAGCAGTGTGAGAATCACTGTCGCCGAAAGGGCAAGGGTTCCTTGACAATGTAAATCAGTCAAGGGTAAGTCGATCCTAATCGCCTTCATAACTAGAAGATGCGAGAAAGGGAAACAGGTTAATATTCCTGTACTATTTGAATATGTTGTGGCAACACGTGCCTTGTTTTTGACACTTCCGGCTAGACCAACAAGCATTGTCGTGTTTGCTAATAAGTGCATGTTAAGGGAGTAACGTAATGTTGAGAACTTAGCTAACGCTTAGAATGGTGGGCTGTATGGTCCATTTGGTTAATGCCAGGAGTCCTTGAAAAGAAAACAAGGAAAGATTTCAAATATTCGTACCCAGAACCAGCACAGGTGCCCCTAGGTGAGAAGCTTAAGGTGTGAAGGGATAATCTAGCTAAGGGAATTCAGCAATATTGGCCCTGTACCTTCGGTATAAAGGGTCCCTACTTTTGTTTTCGTATGAATGCGATTGTAGGGTTTGATGACTAAGGTAGTCCGACTGTTTAACAAAAACGTAACTGACTGCGAGCCAGTAATGGTGTGTATAGTCGGTGACGTCTGCCCAGTGCCTGTACTTTAACCTCCTTTCCAAAGGAGTGAAGAGCTGGTAAACGGCGGGGGTAACTATAACTCTCTTAAGGTAACAAAATGCCTTGCCGTTTGATTGACGGCCTGCATGAATGGCGTAACGTGATTGCCGCTGTCCCTAGCTAGAACCCTCCGAACACTCTTTTCTGGTGCAAAAGCCAGAGAATTCCAGTGGGAAGCGAAGACCCCGTGAAACTTTACTGTAGCCAGTCGTTGTGACGGGAAATTCATTGTATAGCGTAAATGGTAGCTGTTTAAGCAAGGTCGCAAGGTCTTGTGTAGGCGACAATGTAACACCATTCTTTGAGTTTCGCGCCGCTAACCGATATTGTCGGGACAGCTGCTGGTGGACAGTTTGGCTGGGATGGCACGCCGTTGAAAAAGTATCAATGGCGCCCAAAGGTTGGCTCAACCGGGTCAGAAATCCGGTGTAGAGCGCAAGAGTAAAAGCCAGCCTAACTGGA